>JAHDGM010000015.1 GCA_020627655.1 Hellea sp. | reverse complement strand
CTTCCTGTCGCCTTCTTTACTTTCACAAGCCGCTCGTGATTGGGTGGTTGTGCCAAAAGTTTGGTGCGTCGCCTGGTAGGTTAGCGGGGCGTAAGTTGTATAACCAGATGCGGGGCTCTGCGTTGCCGTATTATAAGCGCGGCTGTTTTGACTGTCTGTAATTGTCGTGCTTGTATGACTGGCGTAACTTGTTGTTGCGCCGCTTGTGGTCGTAGTTCCGCTCGGTGAATGGACCTTATATTGTGTACTTTGTTGATAGATAGGGCTTGTCTCAGTTGTGGAGCAAGCGCCTAAAACGGCAACGACAGAAATAGCAGCGAAAAAGCGGGCAGACATGGTGAACCTCTTAAAAAATCGCCTTAGGCTCTCTAAATATGGCTAATATTGTCTTAATAAAACTGCCGTTGACCTGACGGTGAAGCAGATTATGTATGGCGGAAAAAGGAGTTCAGTATGAGCATTAAGACTAAACCAGTCGAATATATGGATGGGAAACAGAAATGTGTCGGGTTTTTGGCCTGGGATGAAAGCTATGCCAATGCCAAGCCGTGCGTGTTGGTTAATCATGCATGGGGCGGTTTGGATTCATTTGCAGAAGATAAAGCTATTCAAATGGCTGCGCTTGGTTATGTCGGATTTGCACTCGACAATTACGGCGACGGGGCATTGCCGGAAAGCGTAGAGGAAAAGACGGCGTTTATGGGGCCGCTCAAAGAAGACCGCAAAAAGCTTTTGAAGCGATTAAAGGCCGGTTATAAGGCCGCCGCAGCGCTGGATGAGGTGGACGAAACCCATATGGCTGCTATGGGCTTTTGTTTTGGCGGCCTATGTACACTGGATATGGCGCGCGCCAATATTGGTCTGAAAGCCGCCATATCGTTTCATGGGCTGTTGGATGCTCCGGATTATCCTGTCAAAAAAGGCAAAACCAAAGTTCTGGTCGCACATGGCTGGGATGACCCTATGGCGGAGCCTGACTCCGTTGTTGCATTAGGTCAGGAACTGACAAAGGCCGGTATGGATTGGCAGGTGCATGCTTATGGCGGAACTACCCACGCTTTTACTGTTCCGGATGTGGATAGTGGTGATGGCGTCCTGAAGCATAACCCTGATGCGGAGCGCCGATCCTGGATGTCTACGCTTGATCTGTTGAGTGAGGTCTTTGGGCAGCATGGGATTGATATAGCTTAGTCAACAGTTTAGGGGCAATTGATCTTCTAATTATCAGGTGTGTGAGACATAAAAGTCGTTCTGTTATCCCTTCGAAAATCTCTTGATATTTTTGTCTACGCGTCGCATATGCGGCGCGTATTTGTTTTCCGATTAGACTCAAAGGATTTACGCCATGGCGCGCCAGTTCTGTTACCATATGCAAGGCCTGACCAAGAAGTTCGGCAATAAGACTATTTTGGACAATGTCCATTTGTCATTCTACCCGGATGCAAAGATTGGCCTTGTAGGTGTCAATGGCGCCGGTAAGTCGACTTTGATGAAGGTAATGGCGGGCCTTGATACTGAGGTCTCGGGTGAGCACTGGGCTGCTGAGGGTGTTAAAGTCGGATATCTGCCGCAAGAACCGCGCCTGGATAGTGCAAAAACCGTATGGGAGAACGTGATCGAAGGCTGTGAAGATAAACAGATTTTTGATCAGTATAATGCTGTCGCCACACGTATGGCGGAAGAATATTCTGATGAGTTGATGGAGGAGATGACAGTTCTTCAAGAGCAAGTTGATGCTCGTGACGCTTGGGATATTGATAGCAAGATTGAAATGGCCATGCAGGCGCTTCGGTGCCCGCCTGCTGACGGGCCGGTTGACAGTCTTTCAGGTGGTGAAACGCGCCGTACTGCGCTGTGTCAGTTATTGTTGTCTAAGCCCGATTTGCTGCTGCTTGACGAACCAACCAACCATTTGGACGCGGAAACAGTTGCGTGGCTTGAGAATTATCTGATCAATTATAAAGGCGCGATTATTCTAATTACCCACGATCGCTATTTCCTAGATAATATTACGGGTTGGACGCTTGAACTTGATCGCGGCAAAGGACTGCCTCATGAGGGGAATTATTCATCATGGCTGGCGGCCAAAGATAAGCGAATGACACAGGAAGGCCGGGAGGCAGATTCTAAATCAAAGGCTCTGAAGCGAGAACTGGAGTGGATTAATTCTAACCCTAAGGCCCGTCAAAGCAAATCAAAGGCTCGTATTAAAGCCTATGACAAGCTGGTTGAGGAAGCAGAGAACGAGAAGGTTGGTCACGCCGATATTCGCATCCCTATGGGGGACCGCTTAGGCGGTGTTGTGATTGAAGCTGACACCATCTCAAAAGCCTTTGGTGAAAAACTGCTGATCAAAGATCTTTCGTTCCGTTTGCCTCCGGGTGGGATCGTTGGTGTTATCGGACCAAATGGTGCCGGTAAGACAACATTGTTTAAAATGATTACAGGTGCGGAACAGCCTGATGAAGGTTCATTCAAAGTCGGCGAAACAGTACAGCTTGGATATGTAGATCAGATGCGTGACAATCTCGATCCGTCCAAGAATGTCTGGGAGGCAATCTCTGATGGCCTTGATATTATTACTATGGGTAAACGAGAGGTTCCTAGCCGGGCCTATGTTGGAGCTTTTAATTTTAAAGGAACAGATCAGCAAAAGAATGTCGGGCAATTATCGGGCGGTGAACGTAACCGTGTGAACCTGGCAAAAATGCTTTCCAAGCCCTGTAATGTTCTTCTGCTCGATGAGCCAACCAATGATTTGGATCGCGAGACACTGGCATCTCTTGAAGTCGCGCTGGAAAAGTTCCCGGGTTGTGCCGTTGTGATTTCTCACGACCGGTTTTTCCTGGATCGTTTGGCGACGCATATTCTGGCCTTTGAGGGTGATAGTCATGTGGAGTGGTTTGAAGGTAACTTTGCTGACTATATTGAAGATAAGAAGCGCCGCCTTGGTGATGATGCCGATATTCCGAAGAAGCTGAAATTTGTGAAGTTTGAGCGGTAATTCATCTTTACATTCAGTCAATAATCCCATATCCAGTTGCGAATAGTTCGCAACTGGAATTTTATTATGACCAATCCCAAGCTTCGCAAAACACTCGTAAACTTACATCTTTTGTTTGCAGGTTTCCTGACGCCGGCGTTCTTACTCTTGGCTATTACCGGGGGGAATTATCTGCTTGGGAATAAAGGGAGCTATGAGAAAACGCCTATTGAGCTTGCAGCCGGAAGTACGCTGGATTTTAAAAGCGCAACAATTCAAAGTGATGTTCAAAACCTGCTGAGAGCTAACAATATTGATTATTCATTTGAATATGTAAAAGACCGCGGATCTCGTATTCAGCTACGTCCTACGTCCAAAAAATTTATTGAACTTAGTCAGACGAATGAAGGTTTAAAGGCACAGTGGGTTAAGCCAAACTTACAGGCCGGATTGATGGAGCTGCATAAAGGTCACGGACCAAAACTGTTTAAACTCTATCAAAAATTTGTCGCTTTGGGCTTGATCGGAGTTGTTTTAGGTGGGTTTTTTGTGGGAATTCTTGCCCCTGCTTATCGTCGCAAAACCTTAATGGCCACCGGTTTGGGTGCCGTTTTGTTCGTTATATTGGCGTTTTTCGTTTAAACAGACGCCCGTCCATAACCAATAGTCCTGCCCCGATCAAAGCCATGCCAATGCCTTGGGTCAGGGTGAAGGCCTCACTTAAGATAAATACGCCCAGTAAAATGGCTGAAATTGGAATTAAAAAAGTTACAAGTGCTGCATTGGTTGCGCCAACGGTTTCAATAAGCTGAAAGTAAATGATATAGGCCAGCACAGTGGAGAGCAGGGCTAACCCAATCATAGACAGCCAGACCATCATATCCCCGCGGGCAAGCATCCAGGGTTGATCAATCCACATCATAAGTGGGAAGAGCATGATGGCGGCCATTGTAACCTGGCCTGTTGCGACCATTAGCGGTGAAATACCCCAGGCTTTAAAGCGCCGTGACCAAACGGCTGCAAAGGCATAAGACAGGGCCGCGCCCAGTACGGCGAGTTGTCCAATAGCATTTCCGCCGCCGATCAAAATTTCTGGTCCAATCATAACCATTGTGCCTATGAATCCGATGATAACGCCGAGCAACTTGCCTTTCGTTAGTCTTTCATCTGCTAATAATGCACCAGCTACAATGATTGTAAAAAATGGGGTTGTGGCATTTAGTATTGATGCCATGCCGGAGCTGATTTGGGTTTGACCCCAGACAATCAGGCAAAACGGCACAGCATTGTTAAGCAGCCCCAAAATGAATAATGCTCGCCATTGCTGAGCTGAACTTGGCAGCGGTAGCTTTCTAACAATAACAATCAGCCATAATAATAGGGCCGCAATGGCAACTCGCAGCGTAACAATTGTCAGGGGAGGCCATTGATCCACTAAGACCTCAACAAAAAAGAATGATCCGCCCCATAAAATGGATAAAAATATCAAAAGCGCTATGTCTTTCATGCGCATGTGTGTTTGGATCGCCGAGTTCATAGTTCACACTTAACGGACTGACACATTATCGCCACCGATTTTCGAGCATCAATATTCAACCCCATTTTAAGCGTTTTCTAACCCTATTGTTATAGATTGCCAAAAAAAGATGGTGAATTTGGGGAATGATTATGCGGAAATCCGTAAGCCTCTTCTATGCGTCAATGCTTATTTTAGGAGCATGTGGCGGCTCTAATGGCGGGGATAACCCTGTGTTCTTGCAGTCAAATGGCGGCGGCCCTGCAATTCCGACTAATAATTCAGTGCCGGTAATAAAAGCTGCCAATCCCGATCAAACAACAATGATGGGCGCAGCTTTCCAATATGATGCCACTCAAGGCGGCGCAACATTTTCTGATGCGGATAATGATGCGCTGACTTATTCGGTAAGTTTTACACCAGATAATGGTGTTTACTCAGCTCAAAATGGCGTTGTTTCCGGAACTCCAAATACGGCTGGAACTGTTACGGTGTCCATCACGGCATCTGACGGCAAGGCCACGTCACAGGCAGACGAATTCACAATTACGTCTCAAAGCGGGAATAGTGCGCCTGTGCTGACTTCGCCAAATGCTGACCAGTCAGCAATTGTGTTTTCTGCATTTCAATATGATGCTACTCAAGACGGGCAGGCATTTACGGATGCAGATGGGGATACATTGACATATACAGTGTCTTTTGAACCGGATAATGGTGACTTGACGGTTCTGGATGGCGTCATCTCTGGGACGCCTCAAGCGCAAGGTGCTGTTACTGTCAGTATAACGGCCTCTGACGGAGAATTATCATCAGAGACAGACACTTTTACCATTACAAGTAATTTGGGCCAATCAGCGGTTCAGCGCACATTTGGAAATGCGATCGATCTGGATAATCTGTTTGATTATGAAAACCCTGTAGTGCCCGCACATGTAGGCGCTGCAAATCAAGTGACAAACCCGGTGACGAATGAAGTTGCTACTCTTGGTCGTGTGTTATTTTACGATCCTGCTTTATCTATTGATGATACGATTTCTTGCGCCAGTTGCCATCAGCAAAGCAATGCTTTTAGCGATACTGCTACGGTTAGTACCGGTGTTGAAGGTGGCCAAACAGGGCGTCATTCCATGCGCCTGATCAATACGTTATATTCCGATGAAGCAGCATTTTTCTGGGATGAGCGAGCTGTTGATATTGAAGATCAGGTAACTGATCCGATCCGCGATCACAATGAACATGGATTTAGCGGTCAGAATGGCCGCCCTACATTTGATGATCTTATTACCAAGATGGAAGCTCTGGATTACTATCAGGAGTTATTCAACTTTGCATTTGGGACGCCCGAAATTACGGAAGAGCGGATGCAGTCAGCTCTGGGGCAGTTCGTCAACTCCATAGTTTCATTCGACTCACGTTTTGATGAGGGACGAAGTCAGGTTGCGGATATTTTTGCGCCGTTTCCAAATTTCACTTTTGATGAAAATGAGGGCAAGAATATCTATATGGCTGGTCCGCAAGATCAAGGTGCCGGGTGCCGAAGATGTCATGCCGATCCGGAGTTTTCTGTATTCGAGCTATCGGGTCATATTGGTGTGATCGGTGTTGCAGGTGATCCGAATGCTACGGACTTGACGAATACAAAGTCGCCAAGTTTGCGAGATGTGGTTAAGGCTGATGGCTCTACGAACGGTCCGTTTATGCATGATGGATCGCTAACGACGATTAGAGAGGTTATTGACCATTATGCCAATATTCCTGTACCAACGACAGAGCCTTTGCGGACTGAGTTCATGAATACAATAGATCCGCAATTGGTACAGTTTGGACAAGTTGAGACTTTGACTCTATCCGATCTTGAAAAAGATCAAATCGAAGCATTTCTTCGTACGCTTAGCGGTCAGAACGTGTATACTGACCCTAAATGGAGTGATCCTTTCCCATAGGAATTCTTCATTGAATAAAGATATAATGATTTTTTTATATCTTTTGAAAAATACCGTGCTATATGATGGGTATGGAACTGATAACCACAGCTTTAAAGGCCATGGGGCACAGCGAGCGCCTGCGAATTTTGGCGCTGCTATCTTATGGTGAATTGACGGTTAGTGAAGTCGTCCAGATATTGGGCCTATCCCAACCGCGTGTCACACAATATATAAAAACCTTAGAAGAAGCAGGCATTATTGACCGTGTCAAAGAAGGAAGCTGGGTGTTTTCACGGTTAAACCGTTCGGATCGTGAGCTTTTTCAATTAGTATCTGGAATATTAGGTCAATTACCTTCTGATGATCGCATATTGATGTCGGATCGCAGACGGCTTGAAGATGTTCGTGCGGAGCGGGCTACAATTGCGGATAATTTTTTCGCGCGCGTTGCAAATGACACTGGCCAGCTTGGTGATGAATATTTGCCCAGAAAAGATATTGAGCTTTTAATTCGAGAGCTTGTGGGCAGTGAAACTTATGAGTTTATGGTCGACTTGGGTACAGGAACGGGCCGTATGCTTGAGCTTATGGCTGATCAGGTCGAGCGCGGCGCAGGTATAGATAATAATGCAGAGATGCTCAAAGTGGCCCGTCACAGGCTTTCAATACAGGACTTCGGGCACTTGTCACTTCGGTTGGGTGAGCTGACCACTACGCCATTTGGTTCAGGGGTAGCTGATCTCGTAACACTCCATCAGGTATTGCACTATTTGGAGGATCCGGTTGAGGCTTTAACAGAAGCAAGCCGTATCCTGAAAAGCGGCGGGTTGCTTCTTATCGTGGATTTTGCCGCCCATAATTTTGAGGAATTCCGCGATAATTACGCCCATCGACGTCTTGGTTTTCATGATCAAGATATAAGTGATTGGGCGGTGACGAACGGATTTTCACTTTCCGACATCCGCAGCATAACAACGAAAAAAGGCAAGCCCGATTTAAAGCTCTGGCTCTGCCGAAAAGGATAAATCATGGCGCAGTTTGATTATAGTTTTGAATTTTTTCCGCCAAAAACAGAGCTTGCCGGAACCCGGCTGGATGCGGCTTTGGATGTACTCCAATCGTATGATCCAAGTTTTGTATCCATTACCTATGGTGCAGGCGGGACAACACGGGAACGTACGTTTAAAACGGTTCGGCGTATCTTGAAGAACCGACCGGTCACGCCTGCAACCCACCTGACTTGTGTTAATGCAAGCCGGGAAGAAATTGATGTTATTGTGCAAGAATATCTTGATTTAGGCGTCAATCATTTCGTCGCGCTGCGAGGTGATCCTCCTGGTGCCGTTGATGGCATTTACTCACCCCGTGCCGATGGTTATGCTTATGGTTCTGATTTGGTTTCCGGTATTCGGAAGCGATCAAATGATGCGATTATTAGTGTTTCGGCTTATCCTGAACGCCATCCTGAGAGCGGCGATTGGGACACAGAACTGGACAATCTTAAAAGAAAGATCGACGCAGGTGCCGATCAAGCGATTACCCAGTTCTTTTTTGAGCCTGAGACGTTTTTGAAATTTCGCGATCGAGTGTCCGCTGCGGGACTCGATATCCCCATCATTCCGGGAATTATGTTGCAGCCTAATTTTAAAGGTCTTCAAAAAATGTCTGATATGTGCGGCGTTGCTGTACCGTTTGAACTATCAAGAAAATATGACAAAGCGGGTGATGATACCAAGCAACGCGAAAGGATTGCGACTGACTACGCAACCCGTCAAGTGCTTGGCCTTTTAGATGGCGGTGTAAAACAGTTCCATTTTTATACTCTAAATGCAGCGCCTATTGCGGTAGAAGTTATTGAAAACGTGAAGGGCGGTTCATCAGTGACTAAAAGAGCGAATGGGTAAATTATATGCCGAGATTACGGACAAGCTTGAGCGTTTTATCAGCGCTCAACAAATGTTCTTTGTTGCTACGGCTCCGCTAACTGGCGATGGGCACGTCAATGTTTCGCCTAAAGGCTATGACAGTTTCAAGATTATTGACCCAAATACCGTAGCTTATCTTGATTATGGTGGCTCGGGCATAGAAACCCACGCGCATGTTCTCGAAAATGGCCGCATCACGATTATGTTTTGCGCTTTTGAAGGAAAGGCGAATATTGTTCGATTATATGGCCGCGGTGAGGTTTGTGCCTTCTATGATGAAGGTTTTGAGGAAAAGCTGGCATGGTTTCCAGAGTTTGATCGTGCTCGGGCAATTATAACAGTCCATTTAACCCGAATTACGGATAGTTGCGGGTTTTCTATACCTTACTATGAATTTGTTGGCGAGCGGGACCAGCTCAAACGTTCTCATACTCACAAAACCGTTGAAGATTGGTACGAATATCGTCTTTCCAAAAATGCAGAAAGTATTGATGGGCTGCCCGGTTTGATCCGGCCAAGGTAACTTTTGGGTCTAACCCTCACCAAAATGTAATCTGCGTGTAAGATAAGCGCAAGATGACCCTCTTTATGTGATGAAGTAACGCATTCATCATTAATTGGGGAAGCCATGTACCAGTTCACCAAACGCCTTATTGGCCTCATGGGCGCAGCCATGATCACGACGTCAACATTAGCTGTGACGGCGCAGGCCCACGGTATAACGCAATGTGAGGACAATTGTCCGGCGCCTGTTATTCAAGTGGCTCTGCTGCTTGATACTTCAAATTCAATGGATGGCCTGATTTCTCAAACGAAGTCTCAGCTCTGGATGCTGGTAAATGAGCTTGGCGAGACTCAGCGTCAGGGCATCACGCCGCGTATTGAGCTTGCTCTCTACGAATATGGCAATACGAATATCTCGGTCTCGCGGGGCTATATCCGTCAGGTTATGCCATTAACGACAGACTTGGACGGTGTTTCAGAAAAGCTGTTTTCCTTAAAAACTAAAGGCGGTCAAGAATATGCTGGTCAGGTTATTTCGGCTGCTGTCGATGATCTGGAGTGGAGCGATGACCCTGCCGATATGAAGCTGGTGATTATTGCTGGTAATGAGCCTTTCACGCAGGGACCTGTACATTATAAAACGGCTTGTGAGCAGGCCCGCGACAAAGGCATTTTGATTGATACTATCCACTGCGGCGACGAACGCCTGGGTATTGATACGCAGTGGAAAGCCGGCGCGGATTGCGCGGGTGGTATTTACATGACGATTAATCAGGATGAGGTCGCTCACTTTATTCCATCGCCTTATGATGATGAAATTTTGCTGTTAAATCAAAAACTTAATCAAACTTACTATGGATATGGGCAGCAAGGCGCTCGCTATGAAAGTCGGCAGGCGATTCAAGATAGTAATGCGGCGTCGATGGGGGTTAGCAGTTCGATCGCGCGCGCTAAATCCAAAGCGTCAAAGCAATATGACAACCGGAACTGGGATGTTCTGGATGCCTATAAAGCTAACAAAGATTCCGTTTTAGAAATGGAAGAGGAAAAATTACCGAAAGAGCTCAAGGGTAAGACGGCCAAGGAGCGCGAGGCATTTATTACGGCTAAAATAAAAGAACGTGAAGATGTTTCAAAACAGATTGCAGATCTTGAAAAACGCCGGGCTGAATTTGTTGAGGCCAAACGTGCGAACAATACGTCTGAAAAGACCTTGGAGCAGGTAGTTGTGAAAGCGGTAAAAGCGCAAGCGAAGAAGCTTGGCTTTGAGTAAATCATTGCTATTTCAGGCTGTTTTGGGTTGATAAATCTCCCTATGGGGGAGATTTTGCTCTCACAACTTGTTACATTTTGTATTTAGACGTGAAGAAACAGCGGAAAGTTTCAGGCCATCAGGGTTTACTTTTATTGTGAATTTTTTAATAAACCACCCTCAATAAACGGTCATAAAACTGTAATGGACGCCCCACCATATGTTACAAGCCTTGCCTACAGATCGTGGCCATCCTTTACGCCCGAGTGATTTTGATACCCTGACAAATGGATTGGATTACGCAGCTCGCTGTGAAACGGGATTCAACTATTATTCCGCCAGAGGTGAACTGAAGTCTACGCTTTCTTTCTCTGAACTGCGTGAACAGGCCATAGATATGGCCAAGCGATTGGTTCCATTTGCTGAAAAAGACGCTCGCATCGGATTGTGTGCAACCACATCACCCGAGTTCGCTATTTTGTTTTTTGCTTGCCAATATGCTGGTTTAGTGCCTGCGCCGTTACCATTACCGGTCACTTTGGGTGGACGTAGTTCATATGAGCGTCAACTACAGCGTATGGCAGATACAGGTGATTTTCACGCCATCTTAACACCGTCCAGCATGGAAGCGATTATCAGCGCTGCCATGAATGATCACGACACGCCAGTTCTAACATTTGAAGATATTAAAGATCTGCCGTCTGGTAATGATCTTCGTCCCCATGGGCCGGATGAGTTGTGTTACATTCAATATTCATCGGGAAGTTCCAGCTCACCAAAAGGGGTGATCGGAACGCAGAAATCTGTAACCTCCAACTGTAAAGCCATCGTGCAGCACGGGCTAAAGACAAATGAACAGGACCGCGGTGCCTGTTGGTTGCCGATGTATCACGATATGGGCTTAATCGGCTGTATGCTGGCACCTATGATGAGCCAGATGACAGCAGATTTCTTAGATCCGCAAGATTTTACACGGCGCCCCATAACCTGGTTGCGCCTTATCTCTGATAATCGCTGTACCATGACTTATGCGCCAACTTTCGGATATGAACTTTGCGTGAGACGTTGGAGAGACGATGCGGATCTTGATCTTTCGTCTTGGCGTATCGCTGGTATTGGCGGCGATATGGTACGTCCTGAACCCCTGACGGAATTCTCCAACCTATTTGGTAAAATGGGTTTTTCTGAAGGTGCCTTTGTTCCAAGTTACGGTTTGGCAGAAACAACACTTGCGGCGACATTTACGCCGCTAGGGCAGGGCCTTAAACGCCACACTATTGATATGACGCGATATGAGCGCACCAATGAAGCTGTTGAGGCGTCTGACATCACATCAACTGATCATAGCCGCACCTTTGTGGCGTGCGGGACGGTTCTACCGGATCATGAAGTTGAAATTCGCGATTTTGATGGTCAAAAACTTGGGGAGAAAAAGGCAGGTCGTATTTTCCTTAAAGGACCAAGCGTTTCACCGGGTTATTTCAGAAACCAGCAAGCAACCGAAGCTTCATTTTCGCCGGATGGATGGCTTGATACCGGGGATTTGGGCTATTGGCTTGATGATCAGCTTATTGTGACAGGTCGCTATAAAGATCTTATTTTGTGGCATGGCCGTAATATCTGGCCGCAAGACTTAGAATGGGCAGCACAGGCAGCTGCGCCGCATCGCTGTGGTCGGGCATGCGCATTCTCAATTGGCGGCGCCGGCGATAATAAAACCATTATGCTGCTGCTTGAGTGCCGTACACGTGATGAAAATCTTTTATCTGAAATTCATACGGCGGTAAGTGCAGCTATTCGGCTCGAGGTTGGTGTTCCGGTTCAGTTGCAATTGGTTCCGCGCGGATCGATGATCATTACATCATCTGGTAAATTATCCCGGGCCCGCGTTAAGGAGAAGTTCCTAGGCGGTGGTATTATTGATTTGCAAGCTGCTGAACCTCTAAAGGTAGTTACTACTGACGCGGGATAGTGTGACCGCACTTTCAAACTTAACCATTGGAATGACTGGTGCCACCGGGTTTGTCGGGGGTTATGTTTTGCAAGCTGCACTTGATGCAGGTCATACGGTCAAAGCTATGGTTCGGCGACCTACAGCCGTCAGTCATATAAAACATGACAATCTCGAATGGATTATCGGCGGACTTGGTGAGGCAGATCAAAACCTTGTTCAGGGGTGTGATGCTATCATACATATGGCTGGCCTTATCAAAGCCCGAAAAACTGAAGATTACTATGCTGTGAACGCTGAGGCTGCAGGTGTATTGGCTCAAGCGGCAAAAAATGCAGGCGTTGCCCGATTTTTGTTAATATCTTCCATGGCGGCATCAATGCCCGAATTATCGGATTATGCGGGATCCAAACACGCAGGTGAGGCAGCTGTAAAAACGCATTACTCTGAGGGTCTCACTATTATCCGGGCACCAGCTGTATTTGGCCCGGGTGATGAAGCCACCAAACCTTTTTTTGATTTACTCCAAAAGGGCTTACTGCCTGTTCCAGGTGGTTTTGATTGGAAGGATAGGCAGATATCTATGGTATATGTGCCAGATCTGGCGTCGGAAATTATTCGGGCAGTTGAAACAGGCTGTTATGAGGGTGATATTACATCACCAGCGACTATGCCTCGATTGACCTGGCAGGAGTTTGGGGCTTTGTGCCGGACAGCCTTTGATCGAAATATCAAAGTGATACCGCTGCCTCTCACTTTGCTATATCCGGTTGCCGGTGTAACCAGTCTTACGTCGCGCATATTTGGCCTCGGACATTTGACACTGGGTAAACTGGCTGAGTTTCTTCATGCAGACTGGTCAAGTGAAACATTGATTTCAGGCGCGACACAGCCTATTGAAGCGCTTAAAATAACTCTGGCTGCCTATCAGAGCCATAAGGAATAAGCGGATGCCCCAACAGGAAGAAATTTTCACCAAGGTTTGTGAGCTGCTCAAACCCTATAACCCGGAAAATCGGCCGATCACATTGCAAAGCGGTATTGTCTCTGATTTAGAAGTGGATTCGGTTGCTGTCTTTGACCTCGTTATGGGATTGGAAGACCATTATGACGTTTCTATCCCGATGGAAATGGTCAGCGATATCAAGACCGTCGGCGAGTTATGTGCGGCCATTAAGCAATTGGCGGAGGCATAGATAATGTCACTTTTTGATAAATTTGCACCACTGCAAAATCGTGTCGATCTTGTCACAAAACTTATCAATAAGGATCCTCTGGGCGTTAAGTTTGACGACATTATGAGCCCAACCCGTGGCCGTATCGGGAACCGGGAAATCATATTGTCAGGAACCAATAATTACCTAGGTCTGACATTTGACGAAGATTGTATGGATGCTGCAAAAGCCGCTATTGACGCTCATGGAACGGGTACAACCGGTAGCCGTGTGGCAAATGGGACTTACACGGAGCATACTCAGCTTGAAGAAGCTCTGGCGGATCATTTTGGAATGCCAAGCTGTATTGTATTCTCAACGGGTTATCAGACTAACCTGGCGGCCATTTCCGGCCTGACCAATGAAAACGATATTATTTTTATGGATGCAGATGCCCATGCCTGCATTATTGATGGTACCCGATTAACTGGAGCATCGACTATTCGTTTCCGCCATAATTCGCCCGAAGATCTTGATAAGCGTATGAGCCGCGTGAAAGATAAAAAAGGCGATTTCTTTGTCATCATCGAAGGGCTTTATTCTATGTTCGGGGATATTGCGCCGATTGATGAATTCCTAGATGTGACCCATAAACATGGCGGATATCTTTATATTGATGAAGCGCATTCATATGGTGTATTTGGTCCGACAGGCTGCGGCCTGGCTGAAGAGCAGGGTGTTATGGACCGTGTAGACTTTATTGCGGGAACATTCTCAAAGAGCCTTGCTTCTATTGGCGGTTTTTGTGTGTCTAAACATCCGGAATTTGAAATCGCTCGTAAGGTTATGAGGCCATATTTGTTTACAGCTTCACCAACGCCGTCAAATATTTCTGCTGCTTTGGCAGCGGTAGGCAAAATCCGAACCAGAGGTGACCTTCGTGAAAACATAACCGCGCGCGCTGCGCAACTCCACAAGGGGCTTGCTGATCTAGGGTATGATTTATGCGCGGATCCGAGCCCGGTTATCGCGGCGCGCCGTCCTAATGAGGCAATATGCGCAATGGAATGGAACTGGCTTCTGGAAAACGGAATTTACGTAAATATTGCTGTGCCGCCTGGTACGCCGCAGTCAAGCTCACTTCTACGTATCTCGATTTCTGCTGCGCACACCGAAGATGACGTAAATCAGATCATCGCAAAATTCGCCGAACTTAAAGACAAGCAAGGCGAGTTGATGGCCGATATGATGAAATTGGCAGGCTAGCGAAAAGCGCCTTTTCGCCAATATTTCCAGGCTAGAACCGGTGACCAAAGCACGGGGTGTTTACGCTGACTTTCAGTGACGTCTATTCTTACGCCAGAGTGTTTTTCCAGTTTATGCTGAACATAGTCCAGCCCGCCTGCAAATGTGAAAGCGCTGGAGATAATTCGTATGGCCGCGACAGGTTTCCCGAGCGCTCTCCTGCCAAACCATTTCAGCTTTGCCGCGAATTTGGAGCCGCCTGAAGTTGTATACAGCCCAGTCTTATCAGCTGCACCGTAAAGTGCCGACATAATGGCGTCATAACGATCTTGGTAGCGCAATACGATTTCTTCGGCCCTGCCTTCGGAGCTTTCTGGTCGTAGCTCGGTTTTATAACTTTCCATAAAGCCGCGAGCCCAAAATTTGGATGTCATTACGGGGTTCTCAAATAAAGGTGCGGTTTGAGCCGCCATGTGCTTAACAGCTTGTTCTCTAGCTTTAAAGATTCGGGTTTTAACAAGGTCGTCTTTTGGGAAAAGTATCACGCAGGGCTGTGAAAATCGTCCCCAGGTCGTTGATAAAAAAGCTGTTGGTCCGCAGCGACGTTCGAAAGCTTTAATGGACATGATTGAGTATTTACAAGTCGTTTTGACCCCGTCTTTATGATCCATTTCGTGATAATAGACAGCCGGCGGAAATAAAACATTCAACGCCGTGCGGATTGGATTTTTATGAGTTTTACGGTAGCTGTCGACGATTACGTAAAAGTCCAGCATCTTCTCCGGATCTTCCATGTCTCGCAGTGATGATCCGTAATATATATAGGCAAGTACGCGTTCTGGGTGCCTTGATTTTATATCAGCGCAGACCGCTTTTATTCGCGGAATCGGGGCTACATATTCATTTTCCAATATGCTTCGAAGCGGACTCATGCGACGAATGTTACTGGCTGACTTGCGCGAATTTCAATAGTGTTTTGCGCAGTCGGTAAGGGTTCACCGTCAAGGACAAGTGGACCTTTATACTTCAAATTTATATAGTCAGCGCGCCAGCTTTCAATACCTTCCATAGAGTCGAGTTTCTCAAACCTTTTCAAGGCAACGCTCATGATAAGGCGTAAAAGCTTAGTTTGATCCCCGCGCACATAGGTCATTCGGATGGGGGCTTGGCCTTTGGCCCAAAATGGATCGATTCCGAAATAAAACCCTGGCAAGGTCGTGATGAGTGTACCTAAATGATCTTCATCAAGACGGGTTTCATCACGCGCGGAACTGACGATTAATTTGACAGGGCTAGGCTCAAGCATTTTTTTGTCTTGCTCTTTTTGTCGCCCAAGTGCAGCGGATAGTGTTGCAAAAACGGCTGCGGGGCCAGTTAGACCGCTACCCCTGATATTGTCAGTGTAATATTGGGTTGCCATGGGTACAGCGCCGCTTGAAAACAGTAAACCGAAATGAGGGTCGCTTTTATCAACTCGAATGTCCAAAAGCGGCACAGTGTGAATGGTGCCATCGCCCTTGATGAGTTTTTTGAGGTGATCCTCCGTTTGTTTTTTTGCTCCGATATTACCGGCGATTTGATTGGTAGTGCCGCCAGAAACAATAGTGAACTTTGCAGGAATAATACCTTCTGGTAGGCGGCGAAAATACTCGGTTAAAACCGTTTGAACCGTGCCGTCACCACCCTCTATGAATATATGAGATACGCCGGATTTTATAGCATCCGCAAAGCTCGGCTTGAAATTAAGGGGTGAGTCTGTTTCCAGTATTTTTACTTGGCTGTTTTTTGCCAGAGTTAGTAAGCGCGATCCCTTTTTTTTGACACGCGCACTTTGCCGATTAATGACAAATAAGGCTGTCATGTCAATTTGAGCCGAGACTTTCAGTGCGTAGAGCCAGAAAGCCGCCAAGAAATGCAAATAACGCTAATGGAAATGCTACGGCCCATCCAACTGACATGCCTCCACTGGTCGCAAAAGTCGCCATCGCGCCGTCAATGATCAAGAAGATGAAACCCAAAGCGAGACCTGCTAACAGAGCCGTATCGCCGTTGTCCTGTCGCCCTGTACGCTGCATCAGAGGCACAGCGCAAAGCAATAATATGAATGCGGCCAGTGGCCGTGTAATCCGGTGGAGATGCCAAAAGGCATAGGCGAAGCTAGGCTTGCTGCCGGAATTACCTTTTTCTCGGAAACTGCTCATGTCTCGCAGGCTTAAATCACGGGGCTCAGCAGCCAGACGAGCAATCGTAGCAGGTGTGTGAATGGTCTCCCATTTTCGGTCGGACAAATCCTGCTGCGCAGTTCGAGGTTCGCCATCAGCGCCCTCAACTTCGAGAACCTGAACGTTTTCAAGCATCCAGCCATCACCCACATAATTAGCCTTATTCACCCACAAGGCATTTTGAAGATCACCGTTTTCATCGCGTTCAAATATTTGAATGTCTGAGAGTTGATTCATACCCGGACGGCCCGCCGCACGAATAATGTTATAGCCATCTTCCATCCACAGGGGATTAACGTCTGAAATGCTTTTTATTTTATATTCGCCAATGCCCCAGGCTTGCAGCGCGCGGACGGCAGGCGGCATAGCGAAATTTATAAATAATACAGATGATATTGAACAAAACAGTACGATAGGTGTGAGTAAACCAATTTGTTTTGGTGCTGAAATTCCAAAGCCGAGTAGAGCGACTAATTCGTGATTGCGGATGAGCCTTACAAATACCAGTAGTGCCGCTACGATGAGAGTGAATACAAATATACGGTCGAAAATAACCGGGGCACGGTAAAACATATACCGAAATGTATCGGTGAATTTGCCATCGCCTGTCATGATGTCGCTGCCATTGGCAAGACTGTCGAGTAATCCGATGAGCAGCAGAAAGCCAAATACAACAGAAAGCCAGATGTAGAGATAGCTCTTGGAAAGATAGGTTAAAAACTTAAACATCAGGCGGACCTTTGGAAAAGCTTCTGACGCATGTCGATAAAGCCATCTTTGATCCAATTGCCCGTATCGCGCATAAGATGGGACACAGATGTTAAAGGGGGTTGTCCCATTTTATAAGCGCTTTTTCGGAAAATATAAAAAGCGAAAAGCGCAACAACTGCAATAGTCGGCCATATTCCTGCCCAAGGCGGTATGCTGCCCTTAGCTCCGAGGTTTTGTCCAAATTCCAGCGCTTTTTGCAGGGAAACCAGAAGAACAATACCTATGAATATTCCTGCTGATGATGGATTTCGGCCATAGTTCAGTCCGAAGGGTACGGCGATGAACGGCAGGATCAACAAAAGAACAGATTTTGCTATGCGCAAATGGAGTGTAGAATTATTAGCACCCGTTGTAATATTGGTGTTGACCGCACCTGAACGGTTTTGAAATAATTCTGCAGATGTCATCTCGCGCTCATCATCGCCGCGTACTCTAAAAGGTTCCGCAGAAGCCGCGCCTGCCATAGCTGCGCCTTCAAAGGAGAAGTCACCTGTCAGGGTCAGAGTATTGGAAATCTCACTGGCGCGTCCTCCAGTCAATTGGAGAACAGGTTCGTTGCTTTCTTCCCGAACAATCAATTGCCCCTCTGAGGCTGTCGTAATTCGTAAACCGGTTTGTTCCCCGGATTTAGTAAGGCGCTCATATATGAAAATCGGACCAATAGCGCCTGCCGGTTTGTCTGTACCTGCGAAGAAAGTGCGATTCCCAACTGACGTAAACGTACCTTCGCGCAAAGCCGCCGTAAATGATTGCTGTTTCACCTTATGGACAGCGTGTCGATATTCATACCGTCCTACAGGCTGCATATATCCCTCAACAATTACAGTTATGCCAGCCAGTAAAACGGCCAGAATTAAAAAGGGTTTGGTCATGTGAAACAAAGAAACACCAGCGCCTAATGCAGATGTGAGTTCACTGGAACGGCTGAAGCGATCAATTGTGATAATAACCCCTAATAGCAACGCCATCGGGACCGCCATACCCAGATAATAGGGCAGGAGGTTCACAATCATTGTGGAGGCATCCTGAGCGGGATTTACCGAGTTGGAAACGATTTGAAATATGCGCAGGAGACGTTCCAGTAACAGAACGCAAATAGCGAATATAATCAGACCGGTAATACTGATTGTTGCTTTTCGCAGCAGATATTTATTTAACAAGCCCACGAAACCCAGAAAATTCCATTATGTCCAATGTTTAATAGTTGAATTCTTGTTTGGTATTCAACTGTACTTATATGTTTACAGGAACCTGTCATGCCCATATCAGGCTGGCAAGATTATACATTAGCTCTTAATAAAGATTAAGGTACTGATTTGAAGTTATTTTTTCGCAATCTTGGTGTTTTTTGCACATCTGTTGCTGCAGGGTCTGTTATGGCAATGTCTGCTTTCGCGGATCATGAAAGCGGCGCTCTGCCAATATACCCGCGTGATATGCCGGATAGCTGCGTTGCAGGCAGTATGCAAATACGGGTCACTGTCAAAGGCGCAACGCATAAGGGATTGGTGAAAATTGAACTTTATGATGACGAAGATACGAGCGATTTTCTTGAGAAAAAAGGGCGACTTCGCAGAATAAGAGTTCCTGGCTCGGATTCACCTATTTCCTTTTGCATTAATGTGGATAGGGAAGGGCAATATGCGTTGGCGGGATATCACGATCTTGATGCAGACCGCCGCCTGGATAAGAAGTGGCTTAAACCTTCAGAGCCCTTAGGGCTTTCCAGTAGTAATTTCACAGGTAAAAAGCGTCCAAAGTTTGAAGACGCCGCCTTTGATGTTGGTCCTCTCGGTGCTGATATAGACTTCAATCTGGTTGACCTGAAGAAAGATTAACCCCAAAAGCCTCCTGATTTAAGCTGGGAAAAGTCCCTAAACATATGAGTCGGAGATGGCGTGCAGCACAGCAGTCTGGAAATCGTCACAGTAGACAGCAAGGCCCATAACAAGGCCTTTCTGAATTTACCCTATGATTTATACCGCGCGGATTCAGCGTGGCGGGCACCTTTGCGTATGGAGCGCCGCGAGCATTTATCCCCTACCAAAAATCCAACCCTTAATGTTATTCGTGATCAAAAATTCCTCGCCTATAGGGCAGGAAAATGTGTGGGGCGCATTGCGGCTTTCCTTAATCAGGCCCATCGTGACATTTACCAAGACAATGCGGGGCATTTTGGCTTTTTTGATTGTGAAAATAACCCGGAAACGGGCGCTGCCTTGTTATTGGCTGCCGAGCACTGGTTAAACAGTCAAAAAGTGTCTAAAATCATCGGTCCGAGCCAGTGGAGCGTAAACGAGGAAACAGGCCTTTTGATAGACGGTTTTGACTGTCCGCCTGTTGTGATGATGCCTTATGGACGGGATTATTATCCGGATTATCTAAGCGCTGCTGGCTATGGCAAAGCTACTGATATGTATGCATACCAGGCTGATCTTTACGCCGGATATCCGAGGCCACGCCAAACGCAAATGATGGTTAAATTGGCCGAGCAGGATAAGCGTGTCAGTTTTCGGAAAGTGAATATGAAAAATTTCACTGGTGAAGTGGCTATGGCGATGACCATATTCAATGACGCTTGGTCAGAAAATTGGGGCTTTATTCCTTTCACAGACGATCAGATTGATCATATGGCTAAAAGCATGAAGCCGCTAATCAATCCGGACCTTTTCTTGATTGGCGAAATAGATGGTGATCCTGCCGCTTTTATTACAATGATCCCCGATGTCAACAGCGCCGCGCATGGGCTGAACGGTCATCTATTTCCTTTTGGATTTGCGAAGCTCTTATACCGGTTAAAGTTCAAAGGCGTGACCCAAGCTCGTATTCCGCTTATGGGACTTCGTAAGCATTGGCATAATAAACGTCAGGGCATAGGGCTTATAGCTCAGCTATGTGAAACGGTTTTTGCGAATGCCAGGGCCAATGGTTTCAATCATTGTGAATTATCCTGGATTTTAGAAGACAACCAAAGCATGATCCGTATTTGCGAACAGGCAAGTGCGCAGCGATATAAAACCTATCGGATGTATGAAAAAGTTCTCTGATATATCCGTCCTAATTTTGGCTGGTCAGCGAGAAGGCCTTGTTGATCCTTTATGTGCTCAGGCCGGTGTGGATCGCAAAGCGATTATCCCGATTTTAGGCACGCCCATGATAGATTATGTCTTGAATGCTCTTGATAAATCGGGGCTTAAAAAACCTTATTATATCAGCGGATTTGATGCGGATTATAGAAATGACCTAACGCAATCACCATCGGCGCCTGGGCCGGCGGGTAGCGCTGCCGCCGCTATCGAAGCTGGCATTGATTATCCGTTATTAATTACGACCTGTGATCACGCTTTACTGACTCCGGAAATGTTGGACTCTTTTATATCGCAAGCCCAAAATAGTGATGCAGACTTTTGTTTGGGGCTGGCCGATAAGTCAATCATTCAGCCTGCTTACCCGAATGTGAAACGAACATATTTAAAGTTCAATGATCGGCACGTGTCCGGATGTAATTTATTTTATCTAGCCAACTCGAAAGGGCTGGATGTTATTCGGTTTTGGCGCCGTGCTCAGGATTTTAGAAAACAGCCGATTCGCCTTGCTGCAAGCGTTGGTTTCACGCTGCCTATACGATATTTGCTTGGCCAATTATCTCTTTCGGGTGCTTTTACTTATGCGTCTAAGAAATTGAATTTAAAGGCTAAACCGATTTTAATTCCAATTGCAGAAGCGGCTATAGATGTTGATAAGCCCAGTGACCTTGAGCTCGTGGAATTAATTCTGGCGGCTCGAAAAGCATGACGCCCGATCTCAAAATTTACTCCACGAAAACGGTTGGCAAGCGCATAGCATCAAATGCCAGTATGATTATCAGCGCCAAAATGGTGGCTGCTGTTCTAGGGGCAATTACGCTGATGATAGCAGGCCGAAGTATGGACTTGGTCGCATTCGGTACAGTGACATTTCTGCATTCATATATGTTATTTTTTGGCGAAGTAACGACGTTCAAAACGTGGCAATCTCTCATTCGTTTCGGGTCTGTTGATTTAGAAAATAAGGATCCACATTCTTTATCTCGGTTGATTAAGTTCGGAATTAAACTGGATTTTATCTCCGTCATTGTCGCCTATTTATTGTCAGTTTCTTTAATGGGGTTTGTAGTTTGGCTTGTAGGTGTGTTTCCGGGGATAGGTGCGGGGCAGGAACACGTAGAAGTTCTTCAAAAATACGCAGCGCTTTATTGTCTTGTTGTTTTGCTGCGGCAAACTGGAACTGCAGATGGCGTTCTGAGATTATTTGACAGGTTCAAACTTTTGGCTGTTGAAGCTTTAGTGATGCCTGTTTTGCGACTGGTAGGTTCTATTTATGCGGCACTTTCAGGTTACGGATTAGAGGGCTTTCTTGTTGTATGGTTTGTAGCTTCAGGCGTGAGTTATATTGTGGTTGTCCTTATTGCTATGTGGGAGTTATCGCGTAGAGGACTGCTCGGATTGACTTTGCGATCTAAGCAAAAGTTTCTAAAACCAAGGGCTGGACTTTGGCCATTTGTCATAAAGTCTAATATAGACTCTTCGATTGCCAGCGGATTTGGACATTTACCGCAACTTCTTGTTATGGCTGTTTTCGGAGCAGCTTGGTCAGGGTTATATAAAGTTGCCGAAGAGGTTGCGAAGTTGCTTTCTGAGGGCTTTAAATTACTCGACCAAGTGATTTATCCGGAGTTGGCAAAGCTTATTGCCCAAGGAAAATCTGAGAAAATTTGGCGTATCGTTATGAGGGCGGCCATCATTTTAATGATTTCTGGCGTCATGTTCTCTGCGCTGCTTTGGTTTATTGGCCCGGCTGCGCTCTCGACTATATTTGGCGAGCAGTTCATTCAAGCTGTGCCGCTCGCAAGCCTTCTTGTACCTGCTGCTGTTATGTTGGGCATAGCGGCTCCGCTTTATCCGATATTTTACGCTGCCAATAAGCCTGAACGAGCTATTTACGTACGCGGGGCGTCTCTGATTGTATATATAGCGGCATTTTTGTTGTTATCGTTCGCCATTGGAGAAATGGCACCAGGCTGGGCGATGATCATTTGTAATTTGTTCTCGATTGTGGCCGTGATTATAGTTGCGCGAAAAACGCTGCAAGAATCCATTCAGGCAGAAAAAACACCACAGAATGGTTCTGTAGCTAACAATAAGCCTAAAGGTGTTAGTTTTGTTGGTCAGTCGAAAAAACGTCTTTGGGGGCTACCAATCGCTAAATGGCAACGGCGCGCTTATCGTAAAGTCGGCGCGGAATCCGTAGCTGGTCCTATCATAGCTGATCAAAGATGGGTTTTATCAGCAAACCTGCACAAAGCCTTTGTTAATCGTCCTAATACGGCTCTTGTCGTGGATGATAGGGTTATTGCGGTAAACGGTATTGAGGTTTTGAAAGCTGAAAATCTGATTGGGAAAACCGTATCAGGTGAACCGGGCATTGCTTATGTTACGCCGGAAGAACTGGATGATGGGTATATTAAGGCACTCCGCAAGACCGAAAAACCATACGCACTTAATATCGAAGACACGCCGGTTAAAGAGATTGAGAGGCAGCAATATGATAGTTCTTACAAGGGTATTACCGACTTCGTGACTAAGTATTTCTGGCCGGTTCCTGCGTTCTATTTTACTCGTGCTTGCGCGGCGCTTAGGTTGACGCCCAATATGGTTACAACACTAAGCCTGATAATGATGTTTGTGGCTATGTATTTCTTCTGGAACGGGGATTGGTTTTGGGGATTTGCAACCGGCTGGTTTATGACATTTCTTGATACCGTTGATGGGAAGCTGGCCCGTACGACCATGACCTATTCGGCATGGGGGAATATTTATGACCACGGTATTGACCTAATACATCCGCCGTTTTGGTATTTGGCGTGGTATGTAGGGCTGGGCGGCACGATGATGGGGCCAGAGCTTCTTCAATACGCTCTGTTGGCCATCTTGATTGGTTATGTGGTCGATCGATTGGTAGAGGGTGCGTTTATCGCAAGATTTGGATTTCATATCCACGTTTGGAGGCCTTTTAATTCTGCCCTTCGTTTTGTTATTGCGCGGCGAAACCCAAATATGTTTATCATGATGATGGGCGTTATTTTATCTGCGTTTATTCCGGGCGGCGCCCATATGGCTTTTATTACAATTGCTGCCTGGGTCTGGATATGCATTGCTCTGAATGTGCTATCGCTAGTTATCGCCATGATCAGTTCCAAACCTGTTAAGTCCTGGATGGAGCAATAGATGTCTGTTCCAGGACTAGCGATATTTGATTTGGATTACACGCTAACCAAACGGGGAACTTGGGGCCGATTTGTGTGGCAAATGGTGCGGTTTAAGCCTCATCTTTGGCTGCCGCTTTTATTTAGCGCAGGCTGGGCGCAGTTTCGATACAAACGCGGTGCAATACCTCGTGTCCGGGTTAAGCAGGCTATGATGCGCTGGTGCATGGTTGGGAAAACCAAGGCTGAAATGCAAGAGCAAGCCCGAATTTTTGGCGCCGCAGAAGTGCCGGCAAAGCTACGTCCTGGAGGCTTGCGCCAGCTTGAGCAACACCGCGCCCAAGGCGATGCAATAATAATCGTAAGCGCGGCCGTAGATATCATTGTTTCTGATATTGCCCAGAGACTGGATATTGAGCATTTTTTGGCGACGGATATGGCATGGGATGAGGATCAAAAACTAATGCTTAATTTTGCCACACCAAACTGTTACGGACCGGAAAAAGTCCGGCGTTTAGAGGCCTTTTTAGCTCAAAATCCCCATTTGAAACAAAATCACACACTTATCACAATGTATTCAGATAGTTATTCCGATCTTGAAATAATGTCCTATTCTGACATAGGTGTGGCAGTTAATCCCAGCAAGAAGCTTGCGAAAAACGCATCTCGCCATGGGTTTGAAGTTGTTAATTGGGATTACTAGCCCCGGGGAAAACCATGCACGCTGTCATTTTAAGCGCCGGAAGAGGTTCTCGGCTTTTACCTCTGACTGAGGATTTGCCGAAATGTTTATTGCCGATCGGTTTGACTACAGTCCTTGGTATGCAGCTGGATACATTGTTTCAAGCCGGCATCCAAAAAGTAACCGTTGTAACCGGATTTAATGCTCAGATGGTGGATGCTGAGGTTAATAGCCGTCCATCAGGTCCTAAAGTAAAAACACTTTTCAATCCTTTTTATCAGGTCGCAGATAATCTTGCGTCATGCTGGATGGCACGTAAGGCTATGAAGCCTGATTTTCTTTTGATTAATGGCGATACTTTATTTGAGCCGGCTTTGTTGGAAAAAGTTCTATCTGCGCCCGCATCTCCTATAGCTGTTACGATTGACAAAAAGGATCACTATGACGGGGATGACATGAAGGTCACTCTTGATGGATCACGCCTTCAGGCTATCGGTAAAACTTTAACCCCGACCGAGACCAATGGAGAATCTATTGGCATGTTGCGGTTTATGGGTGACGGCCCTCAAATCTTCAAAAATGAAATCAAGGCTTTGATGCGCAATAATAAGGGTACTAAAAGTTGGTTTCTTTCCGCTATTCATGGCTTGGCTCAAAACGGTATTCCGATTGAGACAATCAATATTCAGGGCTCGGTTTGGTCTGAGCTGGATACGCCTGAAGATTATGAGATTTGCAGATCATTATTCGGCAACTCTGAAGCCGCTCGAACACGATTTTCTGTTCTATCGTGAATTGAGTGTTAGGTGATGTCATGCTAAATAGCTGACATGGGACCTTTATCAACAATGTTAGAAAAATTTGTCCAATACGGACAAATGACGGTTATCGACGCAGCGGGAAAGCGGCACGTTTTCGGCCCGGGAGGTGATGATGTGCCTAAGGCAACATTGCGGCTACACGATAAAAAGCTATACCGCACTTTATTCTTAAATCCTGAACTAAAGGCAGGTGAGGCCTATATGGACGGAACCCTGACTTTTGAGGATGGCAGCACAATTCGGGATCTGCTTGGCATTTTTGCCCATAACCGAACAACACTGCGCCGCTTGCCCATGCAAAAGGCGCTTAAAAAATGGCTTAAAAAAATCCGTAGATTTCATCAGCGCAATCAAACGGATGCTTCGCGGAAAAATGTGCAGCATCATTACGACCTGTCGAATGATTTTTATCGGCTCTTTTTAGATGAAGATCTCCAATATTCTTGTGGGTACTGGCCGCGTGACGGTATGAGCCTGGAAGAAGCGCAGATTGCAAAAAAGGCCCATATTGCCGCTAAGCTCAATCTGAAACCCGACATGAAGGTTTTAGATATTGGCTGTGGGTGGGGCGGAATGGCAATTTTTATAGCCCAGAATTTTAATTGTGAGGTAGTCGGGGTCACTTTATCAGATGAGCAGCATGCAATGGCACGGGCTCGTGTTAAAAAGGCGGGGCTGGAAGATAAGATCGATATTCGAATTCAAGACTATCGCCACGTGGATGAGACTTTTGATGCGGTCGTTTCTGTCGGCATGTTCGAACATGTAGGCATTGCGCATTATCTGGAGTATTTTTCCAAAATTCGCGATTTACTGACAGATGATGGCGCGGCTCTGATTCATTCAATTGGCCGAAAAGGTGGGCCTGGAACAACTGGTGCCTGGATCCGGAAATATATATTTCCCGGTGGCTATTCGCCTGCTTTATCCGAGACATTTGCCGAAATTGAAAAAGCCGGACTTTGGGTAACGGATTGTGAAATATGGCGACTACATTATGCTGAGACACTTAAAGAGTGGGAAAAACGCTTTCAGGCTAATCGTGATAAGGTCGCGGATATGTTTGACGAACGGTTCTGTCGCATGTGGGAGTTTTACCTGATTGTCAGTGAATATTCATTTCGTCACGGGAAACATATGAATTTTCAAATTCAGCTTTCAAAAACAGTAAATGCCTTGCCTTTGTCGCGCGATTATATGATAGAGGCCGAACGCAAAATTAGCTAAATTAGGCCGGGCATGACCGAGACCGTTGAAAAACCCAAGCATTTGAAAAACCCTCGCCGGGCTTTTGTGAAAAAAACGGGCAAGAAGATTATGCGTGGTGTTGCCAATCATCAGGCCAAGACTTCACTTGTGCCTAATACCCCTAAGGTGGATCCAGATCATTTCGAGTTTTTGAATGAGTTACGGGCAAATTGGGAAATCGTTCGCGATGAGGCGCTGGAAATATTGAAATTCCGCGAGGAAATTCCAGGTTTTCAGGAACTATCTCCTGACCAGTACCGAATTGCCAAGGGTAAGAACTGGCGGACATTTGTGGTCTATGGTTTTGGTGAGCGTCTTGAGAAAAACTCACAGCTTACGCCTAAAACGGCTGATATGCTGGGCAAAATTCCTAATATTCAGACGGCTATGTTTTCTATTCTTGCGCCTGGCTATCATATTCCGGCCCATACGGGGGTTACCAAGGGAATTCTAAGAGTTCATTTGGGATTGATAATACCTAAGGAGCACGAGAAGTGCCGCATTCGTGTTGGCGATACCATCACGGCTTGGAAGCCCGGCGAAATGTTCATTATTGATGATACTTATGACCATGAAGTCTGGAATGACACGGATGAAGAGCGTGTGGTCCTCTTGGTTGATTTTGATCGTCCTATGAAATGGAGCGGACGCATTTTAAATAAAATGCTGATGTCGGCCATGAAAAAGACCGCGTTTTATCAAGACCCAAAAAAAAATCTGGAAGACGCAGAGGCTCGGCTTGAAGCCGCCATTCATCAAAACAATAAAAATATGGAAGCCATGAGCGACTAGGCTCAGCGCCTAATAATAACTCAGCCTTGCGACCATTAAGCCGTAAATTTTATCGTCTGAGAGAATGTCGCTTGATGGTGTCATTATAACGGCTTTGTCACGAGCGACTATATAGCGGCCCGGTTTGGTAGACGGATGTTCCTGTGTATTCAGCACGATTACTTCATAGGCCTCTTCATCCTCACGTAATCTCAGGGCGCCGAGTAAGTGGTCGTGATGTGTCGAAAAGGGGAGGTATCCTCTAGCCGGCCCTGCGGCAAATGTTTGCCCGCTTACAGGCCAGCTATAGACGGGAATATGCCGAATTGGGCGTTTCATATAATTCTGGACTGCCTTGTCGCCCTCTGCGAAACTACCGGAGAGGAGCCAGATTGGCTCAACCCCCAGCGCTTCTCCAATACGCATTAAGACCGAGTGGCGGGGCGTGTGGCTGCCGTTTTCCCAGTTGGCGACTGTGGGCTGGCTAACCCCGGTCAGGTCAGCCAAAGCGGCCTGGGATAGGCCTTGATCGACCCGGCTGGATTTGATTCTGCTTTGTAAGTTTTCCATTTGACCCTCAAATATAGGAAAAACTTATAATTTGATTTTGCGGGTTTCAAGGAAAAAACATGTAAATTTGTTAATTTTTCAAGTATTTAATCAAATATACCTATAAAAACCTATATGAATAGAAGCTGAAATTTCCCCTTATACAAACATTACAAAAATTTTATTCGTAAAACTAATGATTTTTCTTGAAATCGTCATAGTTCACCCTCATCTTTGTTTTGGGTGGAACACAACTAGTTGCGCTTCCGGGACGAACCGCAACGCATTTATGAGGTAAACATGAAAGGTGATTATTGCACACGTGAAGGCGCAGAACGTTTAAAGGCTCAAATTGAGGCTTATTGGGCGGAACGCGGCAAAGACGTCAAAATCAATCTCATTCAAGCCGGATTTTTGCCGTCCATGCGCTCAGCCCGCACAGATGTGCGTTCGAACATGGTCAATGGCGTTCCCAATGGTACTACAGAGAATTTCGCGTAAGTTTACGTGATCCGATTGGTTCGCTAGGCCGCTAGTAATTTCCAAGATTTTGGGAATTATCCAGGCTGAATAGCGCCCCGGGCAACTCGCGAAATCGGCGTAGGGTAATATCTGCTCGCAGCCGATCCGTTGGTGTACCCGCATAACCATATCGCATTAAAATGGCCGGAACGCCCGCAGCGCGGGCGGCCAAAACATCAGGGGCAGAATCCCCGATCATCACAATTTTTCTAATGTTCTTATGCCCTGCGGCAGCGAAGATATGCGCGGCTGATGGTTTTGAAGCAACGCCATCGCCTGAACCGATCACTCGCTCAAAAAAGCCCGTTAATCCTAAGGCATTAATCAGTGGCCGCGCCAGATAGCCTGGCTTGTTCGTGCAAACTGACAGGCGCATGCCGCCGGACTTTAAAAGACGTAAGGTGTCGGATACGCCATCAAAGGGGCGCGATAGCTGGGCTATGTCCTCTTCATATAGTTTAAGAAATAAGTGCCATAGCTCATCCAGGCGGCCATCAGCTAGAACGTGACCAGCCCGGGCGCAGGCTTCGAGAATGAGTCTTTTGGCCCCGAAGCCAACCTGACCTCTGGCTGCTGTAAAGCTTGTTTCCGGTAGACCTTCTTCGGCAATGACCAGGTTTAAAACTCGCACAAGGTCAGGAGCCGTATCTACAAGGGTTCCGTCTAGATCAAAACAAAGTGATATGGGGCGCATTAGTTATGATTCCTCGTGCGTTGCGTGCGGACTTAGTGTAGGTCTCACAAGAGATTCTTCGCTGCAAGAGGATATGATGAAAAAAGCCCGGGCTGCGGTCATTTTAGCCGCTGGAAAAAGCACTCGTATGAAATCGGCCACGTCCAAAGTGCTCCATGATGTGGGCGGGCGCTCTATGTTGTCATGGGTTAAGGCTTTGGCAGATAATGTAGGTGTCGAGAAGATCGTTTGTGTCGTGGGAGAAGCTAATGCGGATGTGAGGGCCGCTGCTGAAGCTTTAGGCATGGATATCGCTGTTCAGGAACCGCAATTAGGGACGGGGCATGCGGTCTTAGCAGCCAAGGATAATCTGGCGGATTTTGATGGTACAGTGACGGTTCTATATGCTGATACGCCGCTGATACGCCCGGCAACGGCCCGCCGTGTTTTCGAAGCATTGGACGAGGGTGCGGATGTGGCTGTACTCGGCTTTGAGGCTGAAGAACCGGCCGCTTACGGACGCCTGATTACCAATGGTGATGAGCTTACCGCCATAGTTGAGGCGAAAGAAGCTTCCCCGGAACAATTAGCAATCCGGCTCTGTAATAGCGGCGTAATTTCTGCAAATTCTAAGGATATGTTTTCGGCGTTGTCGCGAGTGACTAACGATAATGCCAAGGGCGAATATTACCTGACCGATGTTATTGAAATTCTTAAAGCCGATGGCCGGAAGTCTGTAGCCGTTATAGGCGATGAGGCAGAAGTCCTGGGAGTTAACTCCCGTTATGATTTGTCGCTGGCTGAGAAGGCATTTCAAAATGCCAAGCGTAAAGAGGTCATGGATATGGGCGTAACGCTTCGTGAACCGGCAAGTGTTGTTTTCGCTTATGATACTCAGATTGAAAATGACGTGGAAATAGGCGCCAATGTAGTTTTTGGCCCGGGCGTTTCAGTGAAGACAGGAGCGGTTATACATCCATTTTCTCATCTGGAGGGCTGCGTCATAGGCAAGGATGTCAGCATAGGGCCATTTGCGAGAATAAGACCGGGAACTATAATGGGCGAGGGTAGCCGCGCGGGGAATTTCGTTGAGACGAAAAAAGCCGTTATAGGCAAAGGCAGCAAGGTCAATCATCTTTCCTATGTAGGTGATGCCGAAATCGGCGACGGAGTTAATATTGGCGCTGGTACGATCACTTGTAACTATGATGGTTATAACAAGCATAAAACGATTATCGGGGACGGAGCCTTTATTGGAACTCACTCCTCATTGGTGGCGCCGGTCACTATCGGTAAAGGGGCGTTTTTGGGCTCTGGCGGCGTGATTACCAAAGATGTGCCTGAAGATGCTCTTGGGCTTGCGCGAGCCAAACAGGTGAACAAAGATGGCTGGGCTAAGCGATATCATGCGGCGCAGGCCAAACGCAAAAATCAAAAGAAGTAAGCTATGTCACAAGCTAAAGAAAACGCGGCGCTTGCCGCTCTGGACTTTGTTGAAGATGGAATGACCCTGGGGCTTGGCTCGGGCTCAACAGCGGAAATTTTTATTGAAAAACTTGGTGAACGTGTAGCGGGCGGTTTGAAAGTTCAAGGTGTTCCAACTTCTGATGCTACCGCGGCCTGCGCTAAAGAAAACGGCGTGCCGCTCGTCGATATCGACCGTGTCAGCCGTATACATTTAACTATAGATGGGGCTGATGAGGTCGACCCGTTATTTAGCTTGATCAAGGGCGGCGGGGCTTGCTTGTTGCGCGAAAAAATTGTGGCCCATGCATCAGACCGTATGATTGTTATTGTTGATGACCGAAAACTCGTGGAAACGCTCGGTAAATTTCCACTACCGGTCGAAGTTGATCCTTTTGGCGTCGCACTAACAGCGGATCAAATTTATCAGGCTCTGCGCGCAAGTGGTTGTCCTAACGGACAGACTGTTTTGCGGCAGAATGAAGATGGCACAGGTCCGCTTGTGACAGATGGCGGGCATTTCATAGTCGACTGCAAGTGCGAAGAAATTCCCAATCCTGGCGAGACGGCGCACTTGCTGGAAAAAATTCCAGGAGTCATGGAACATGGTCTGTTCATCGACTTGTCGAGCGTGATTATTGTGGGCGAAGATGATCATGCTCGTGTGATGGAATTGTCGAGGGAATAATATGCCAAAATATGATTATGATCTTTTTGTCATTGGAGCCGGTTCAGGCGGCGTTCGCGCTGGACGGATGGCGGCTCAGCTGGGTAAGCGGGTTGCTGTGGCTGAAGAAAGTCGCCCTGGTGGAACTTGCGTAGTTCGCGGCTGCGTTCCTAAAAAGTATCTGGTCTATGGTGCCGAATATGGCGCCCATATAAAAGCCGCCAAGAACTATGGCTGGAGTACCGGGAGGGTTAACTTTGATTGGTTGACGCTGCGCGATAATATTCAAAATGAAGTGAGCCGTCTCTCTGGAATATATTCAAATATTCTAGAAAAAAACGGAGCGACTTTATACAACGAGCGGGCTGAACTGGTTGATAAACATACGGTTCGCTTGGTTAGTTCCGGTCAAGAAGTTACTGCGAATACCATACTTATTGCAGTTGGCGGTCGGCCATATATGCCGCCTATTAAAGGAATAGAGCATGCTATCATGTCTGATGATGCATTCTTGTTAAGCGCTCTGCCCGCCAAGGCTGTTATCATCGGCGGCGGTTATATAGCTTCAGAATTTGCCGGAATATATGCGGGTCTTGGTGTCAAAACTACGCAGGTTTACAGGGGTGATAAATTGCTGCGCGGCTTTGATGAAGAAGTTCGGGATATTGTTACCGAACAGCAAAAATTATTAGGTATTGATGTCAAACTTGGAGCGGAGCCAACGGAGATTAAAAAATCATCTGGCGGCTTGATAGTCAGCTTTAACGACGGGTCTAAAATCGGAACAGATTGCGTATTCATGGCAACGGGCCGCAAACCTCATACGCTTGGTCTGGGCCTCGAGAATGCTGGGGTCAAAATCGATAAAAGCGGTGCAGTTATTGTCGATGAATATTCTCGATCCAGCGCTAAGAATATTTATGCTGTAGGTGATGTAACTAATCGCGTTAATTTAACGCCTGTGGCCATACGTGAAGCTATGGCGTTTATCGATACGGTTTATAAGGATAATCCCCGCGGATATGATCACAGCAATATTGCCAGTGCCGTATTTACGCGCCCGCCAGTAGGGGTTGTCGGCCTGACGGAGGCTGAGGCGCGCGAATCTTATAAGCATATCGAGGTTTACACGACAAATTTCCGGCCCATGAAAAATGTTATTGCAGGCAAAGACGAACGCTGTTTCATGAAGCTTATCACGGTAGGCCGTAAGGAGACTGTCGTGGGTATTCATCTGGTCGGGGATGATACGGCTGAAATTATTCAGGCCCTAGGTGTCGCCGTTAAAGCAGGTCTCACCAAGGCCGACTTTGATGCGACCTGCGCTGTACATCCGACACTCGCCGAGGAAATCGTGACATTGTCGAAACGCAGTAGCTAAGTCCTAAGTCAGCAAACTATGTCAGGTGATTTTGCAGATATGGAATTGGAGGATTTCAAGCCGCCAATTTGGATGCGGGGTGCCATGATGCAAACTATACTGGCCAGCCGTAAGTTTCGCCGGAAGGCTGCGGCGCATATTGCAGCGAATGCTACTGCCCACATATTGGATTGTGGCGACGGCATTCGCCTAAAAGGGTCGTATACGGAGCACCCGAATGCTAAAGGCGTGATTATAATGCTGCATGGCTGGGAAGGCAGTGAAGATTCTACATATGTTTTATCCTGTAGCCGGTTTTTATATGAGCAGGGTTACGGAATTTTCCGGCTCAATATGCGAGATCACGGAGATACCCATCACTTGAATGAGGGCATCTTTAATTCAACATTATTCGATGAAGTGTTTCAGGGGGTCAGACACGGAGCCGAATTTTTGCCAGACAAGCCTGCCTATATTGTCGGCTTTTCACTGGGCGGAAATTTTGCTCTGCGCGTGGCTAGGGCCCATCAAGATAACCCTATTACAAACCTTTCCCATGTGTTTGCTATCAGTCCCGTCATTGACCCCGTCGAGGCTGCGCCTGCAGTTGATCGAAACCCTTTGATCAAGCGCTATTTCAAGAAAAAATGGACGGCTAGTCTTCGCAAGAAACAGGAGGCCTTTCCTGATGTTTATGACTTTTCCGGAATGTTAGAGCATAAAAGTGTAATGGATATGACGGATAGATTTCTATCCCGATATTCTGATTTCAAGAACCCGGATCACTATTTTGCCGCTTATGGTATAGGAAAGGATGATTTTCTAAACTCCAAGCTGAATGTAAGCATGATAATGTCCATTGATGATCCTGTAGTTCCAGCGGACGCCATACTTAAGCTTAATCTAAGTCCTTGTGTCCGGCGTATAATGCTGGAATATGGAGGCCATAATGGTTTCTTCCAGTCCCTTCATGGGCCAACTTGGTATGATGATTACATAAAATGCGTGTTAAAGGCGGAAAATTCATGACGATTGTTAAAGCTTTAATTGTTGTTTTCCTGGTGGTGTGTGTGTTGTTTTTCTTACTTGGTTTGAAATCTCAAAAAGGTAGTCCTAAGGGGCTAGCCGATAACCGTTTGACGGAATGCGGCTCTGCGCCAAACTGTGTTTGTTCAGAACCCGACGGGCAGCCAGAGCGCTCTGTTGCGCCTCTTGCGGGAACCATGGATCAAGCCAAGGCGGCTATTGAAGCTCTTGGCGGCGTGATAACAACTGACAGTAATGAATATGTGTCTGCGACTTTCATGACAAAACTCTTTAAGTTTGTGGACGACGTAGAGCTTAGAGCCGGAACTGACGGGACTGTGCATATTAGGTCGGCATCTCGCGTGGGGTACTCTGATCGCGGAGTTAACCGTAAACGTGTCGAAGCCATACGCGCTAAAATGAATTCTATGAGTGAATGAGGATATCGTGACTAAAAAGAAAATTGATCATGCCAAGGTGAAAAGCCTAGTAACGGAACTTCTTGAAGCGCTTGGCGAGGATCCCAATCGTGAGGGCCTCAAGGAAACACCGAGACGGATAGCAAATTTTTGGCGGGATTTCATCGAGTATGAACCCGGTAAAATAGATACCACATTTTCTGCTATCAAACATAATCAGATGGTATGTGTGACGGGTATGAAGGTCTGGTCAATGTGTGAACATCACATGTTGCCATTTTGGTGTGATGTGTCCATCGCCTATATCGCCGATGATAAAGTATTAGGTTTGTCCAAATTTGCTCGTATTGCCCATAAACATGCGCACAAACTAACCCTGCAGGAACAGCTTGTGTCTGATATTGCTAATGAGGTTGAAGAAATTTTAGGCACGAAAGATATAGCCGTAATGGCAAAGGGTGAGCACCTTTGTATGACTATGCGCGGTATTCGAACACCACACCGGATGATTTCCAGCGCTTTAAGTGGTCAGTTCCATAATAATGAACAGCGTATGGAATTCTTGCGGATCGTAGGGGATAGCTAGCAAGTTCACAGGTGTTCTAAATATAGAACGATTGTTCCGCATATAGTATTGAAATGCGAGCTCTAATTGCTTATGTGCAGGTAGAGCTAAGAAAGGTAATTTCATGTCTAACGCGCCAAGTCGGGAAAAAGTATTATCCGTTGAGCATTATACGGACCGTTTGTTTTCATTTTCGATTACGCGGCCGCCCGCATTCCGCTTCCGCTCAGGCGAGTTTGTTATGATCGGTCTGCAGCCTGAAGGTGCGCCGAAGCCAATCATGAGGGCCTATTCCATTGCCAGTCCGTCATGGGATGAAAAGCTCGATTTTTACTCGATTAAGGTGGCTGATGGTCCGCTGACTTCACATCTTCAAAAAATTGAGGTTGGGGATGAAATTATTCTAGCAAAGAAGTCCGTCGGGACTTTGGTGCTGGACGCTTTACTGCCGGGCAAGCGGTTATACATGTTTTCAACTGGAACCGGGATTGCGCCATTTGCGAGCTTGATCCGGGATCCTGAAACTTATGAGCGTTATGAACAGGTTATTTTGACTCACACCTGCAGGCAAAAAGCCGAGCTATCCTATGGGTTAAAGCTTGTTGAGGATCTGAAAGATGATCCACTGGTGGGTGAGATGATCGGGGATAAACTTTTGCACGTCACAAGTCTGACGCGGGAAGAGTATCCGCTTAAGGGCCGCATTACGACATTGCTCGAAAGCGGCAAGCTGTTCGAAAGCGCAGGCGTTCCCATAATGAATCCCGAAGAAGATCGGGTCATGATTTGCGGGTCAATGGACATGATTAATGATACCAAGGCTATCGTTGAGACATTTGGCCTAACGGAAGGTTCTAATTCAAAGCCTGCAGAATTTGTTGTTGAAAAAGCGTTTGTTGGCTAGTTGCCAAATCCGTCAACGCTGGTGTCTTCTTGAACGCCAAACTGACCCAAACTAAGTAGAGAAACACGAATGCCGATGCTGTCCGTATCGCGGACTGCATCACCCTGAAAATCATACTTATTATAAACCAGCTCTATCAAAGTACAGTCGTCGCGATATCCTAGTGAAATCCCCTGACGTCGGGTGATGTCTTGATCTAAATCCCGAGACGCATTGTACTTTACGCTCCAATTGTCAGTGATTTTAAAACCAATCGAGCCGGTAAGTTCTTCAGCCGGTGAGAGTTCCTCTTCGGCTTGAACTGCCCGGTCAACTTTATAGTAGCGGACCCGGCTGTTAAAACGGCCTGATCTAAGAGAGAAGCCCGTATCAAGGCGGCGAAATTTACTTGTATCTTCATCAAAGCGTGCACGCGTATCAAACACGAATTTATTTGAAAGATTGAGTTCGAATTGCCCAACTAAATCTGATTTGTCAGTTTTAAGCCCGGAGCTGAGTTCAAAGACATCGTCAACGCCATCTGCATAGGATTGCCCTACAAAAAGACTAGCCCGATTTTTACCCCATAAGGCTGCGACAGAGCCGCCGACATCTGCCCTAAAGCCTTTTTGCCAAAGATCATAACCTGTTGATTTGTTAGGTGACCAAAGCAGGTTGTGGTCAAAATCTATTTCAAGACTATCTTGGAGTAATCCAGGTGCAATCGTCCCGTCGGTATTTGGGATATAGTTTAACTGGTCGATTTTACTGTCACCAAAATTCTGAGTTATCATGGCACGAGGTTCAACAATAATATCTACATTTTTGCCGGGGCGAATAAATGGCCAGCGTACATCCATGCCAACCTGTCCTAGGGTTCGTCCAAAAGAAACGTCTTCGAAATCGGTCTCATTGGCTGCGTCATATGGTGTGACATTGAAATGGTCATAGCGCGCTTCAGCAAATGGCTTTGCTTCAATGCCCGCCGGCAAAATAAAAGTCTTGCTCCATTCCACACCCGCAGTTCCGCGTTGGTAGTCATCCCCGATTTTTCGGGTTAGCATAGTAAAGTCACCAAAGGTTTCCAGGCGCCCGCCAATAATGGGATCAGTCAAATAATGATTGAATTCAATTTTCGGTGCTATGATTGGGAGTATGCTGTCATCTTCGCGGGATATGCTGTAAACGCCGGTTTCTTCATTTTGGCGTATTGTTGTTCTAAGGCTTTGAAACCCGTAGGCGCTGGCCGCAAATCTGAAACTATCAGATTGTCCAACGCCAAAAATTTGTGAAATAAGCCGCCGTGAGTCTCCAGTATAAATACCCAATCGTCCAGGCTCGGATAGTCCGTATCGACGGAGATATAAATCATCTGTTGCGGCCTGAGCCGTAAATCCCCAATCCCATGTGTCGGAAAGTTTGAATTGCCCGTCTGCAAACAAATGAGAGCGTATACGTTTCCCAAGGGTTGCTTCTAAAGGGCGGTTGAATACATCTTCGTCTGTGAACGGGTCGCCGTTTTTATCAAAAGCGCTGGCATAGGTGAACGATCCATTGACCTTGAGCTCTCCGGAGTAAAACTTACGTCGATAGTCAAGTTCCATCAATGGATTGACCTTGGTAAACAAATGGGGCGTAAGGGTTAGTTCGGAATAATCATCCAGATTGACGTAATAGGGTATTTCAATGAACGCGCCGCGCGTTGATGATAGGCCTCCAAAGGGATTGAGAAAACCCGATGCCCGTTCAGCGCTGGGATCCGGATGTGCCAAATAGGGCGTGTATAAGATGGGTACACCAAAAAGCTCAAAGACCGCATCCTTATAGAGAATGGCGTTGCGGCCAGTATCTTGTGTGACCTGTTTGGCTTTAATCTGCCAAGTAGGGGTTTTCTTGTCTTTGCAAGGCTCGCAAGCTGTATAATACGCCTTAAAAAGATCCACGCCCTCATCTTCGCGTCTTGTAGCGAAGGCGGCGCCCATAATGCCGCCATTTGGCAAGCGCGAAGTGAAATTTGATGCTGTGCCAGCGCCTAATTCGCTCGTTATTTCAAGTTTTTCGGCATATTGACTCGAGCCATCGGAGTTTACCAATACCACATTGCCTGAGGCTATAACTCGTCCGTCTAAACGGTAATAAATTACTTCATCGGCTCGTAGGGAACGATCTTGGTACCGGCCTTCAACAGATCCTCGAGCGGTTAACGTTTGCGTATCCTCGTCATTGATGAGTTCATCGGATTCAAGGTAGATGAGATCTGGATCGTGATACGGACTGTCCGCGGCTAAATCGAGTGTGCGCTCGGATGTCAGTTGCTGTGCATCAGCCTCTGGCGCAGGCAACAGGCAAGTTATGGTGGCAGTCAAGCAGGCCGCATGCAAAAACCGTTTAGACAATGGAGACCTTCCTGCCACTTATAGACTCGTTAAGCCATTCAATAGCCAATAGGCGTTGATAGGTCTATGGGCCATTTGTGCTTTTTCATCTCGAAAACGTGAAGAATTGGACAGATTAGGCCGTATGGGGTGGGTAGCCATACCATCGTTTGACTGTTTTCATAACCAGTGAAGATTTTATACGATTAACATGGGGTAGTGAGGCGATGGTTCGCCGATAAATCCGTTCATAGTCTTCCGTGTTTGGAGCGGCAACTTTAATAAGGTAATCTGCATCTCCAGTCATGAGATGACATTCGAGCACTTCCGGGCGTGATATGGCAGCCTTTTCAAAGGCTGACAGGATGTTTTCGGATTGCCCTTCCAGTGTGACTTCCACATAAAACGTCATGGTGTAGCCAAGTTTTTCCCCGTTCAGGCGGGCCGCATAACGCTCAATAAACCCTTTTGCTTCCAGAATTCCAATGCGGCGGTGGCAGGCCGAAGGCGATAGCCCGGCTTTTTCTGATATTTCAGCTATGGATTGACGGCAATCGGATTGGAGTTCGCTGAGTATTTTCCGGTCTATTGTGTCAATCATGGTTCATTTTCCACATAAATTGCAAAATTTTGAACTATTATACGGAAAAATTTATTTTTGGGCAAATCTTATAGGAAGAATTCCTAACAGGCTTTTCGTATCTTTTCCTAAACGAAATGGGAGGGTTTCATGCTGATAGGTGTGCCTAAGGAAATCAAAAATCATGAATATCGCGTTGGCTTAACGCCAGAAAGCGTCGCTGAGTTAGTGTATTCCGGACATGAGGTTATTGTCGAAACTAAAGCTGGTGCAGGCATTGGAGCGACAGATGAAGACTATGTTCAGGCCGGCGCTAAAATAGAAGTCACTGCCAAGGCCATTTTTGATAAAGCGGAGATGATCATTAAGGTCAAAGAGCCGCAAGCTGTCGAGCGGGCTATGCTGCGCCCTGGGCAAATTCTGTATACTTATCTTCATCTGGCGCCCGATCCTGAACAAACTAAGGATCTCATGAAGTCAGGCGCTATTTGTATTGCGTATGAAACTGTGACGGATGCTGATGGTGGATTGCCGCTGCTAAAACCGATGAGTCAAGTTGCGGGCCGTTTGTCAATTCAAGTTGGAGCCGCGGCTCTACAAAAAAATGCAGGTGGTCGGGGTGTTTTGCTGGGCGGTGTGCCCGGCGTTGCGCCAGCAAAAGTTGTCATTATCGGTGGCGGTGATGTCGGTTTTAACGCGGCTCAAATGGCTGTTGGGATGCAGGCTGATGTGACTATATTAGAACGATCATCAGAAGTTATGGAAAAGCTGTCCAATCACTTTGGGCCAAGTGCCAAAGTCATTCGATCAACACCAGCTGTTCTTGCTAGCCTGGTTCAGGAGGCGGATATGGTAATTGGCGCGGTTTTGATCCCTGGCGCTGCAGCACCGAAGCTGATTACCCGTGATATGTTACCTTCAATGATGGATGGAAGTGTTTTAGTCGATGTTGCCATTGATCAGGGTGGTTGTTTCGAAACGTCTAAGGCAACGACGCATGCCGACCCTACATATGTTGTTGATGGAGTTATCCATTATTGCGTAGCGAATATGCCAGGCGCAGTGGCCCGAACATCCACCTATGCCTTGAACGCAGCAACGTTGCGCCATGCTAAAAATATTGCCGTCAAGGGGTGGAAGGCCGCACTTAAAGCCGATCCTTATCTACTCGATGGACTGAATGTCTGTGAAGGTAAACTTACCTATGCAGCAGTTGGCGAAGCGCTTGGTATAGAAACTGTCTCCCCGGAGTCTTGCCTTTAAGTCATTCTGGCCCCATAAGAAATGAGCAAAAAGTTTCATATGGGGTATGACAATGCAGGCACAAGAAAGCGCACTAGACGTCGCTGCAGGATTTAACATTCCAGATCCAACACAGGTTCCGCGGCTCGAAGGCAAGGTCTCCGATAAAGAGTGGCAGGTTCGAAAGGATTTAGCTGCCACTTACCGATTATGCGCTATGCATGCTTGGACTGATCTGGTGTTTACCCATATTTCCGCGCGATTGCCTGATGAAGATGGCGAAGAACGATTTTTGATTAATCCTTACGGCGTTATGTTTGATGAAATGACAGCGTCAGCGCTTGTCAAAATTGATGTGGATGGCAAGATCTGTCAGGAGACCGATTATTTCGTCAACCCTGCCGGGTTTGTTATTCATAGCGCCGTACATATGGCCCGCGAAGACGCAGGCTGTGTAATTCACGTACATACGCCTTACGGCATTGCTGTATCCATTCAAAAGCCGGGCCTGAGGCGTTATTCGCAATTTTCCATGCAGGTCTATGACGATATAGCTTATCATGATTATGAGGGTATCGCGCTGGAGATGGAGGAGCGAAAGACTCTCGTCGAAGACTTAGGAAATAAGAGCTTGATGATCTTGCGCAACCACGGAACCCTAACATTAGGAAAAACTTGTGGTACTGCATTTTTACGCATGTATTTCCTTGAAAACGCTTGCAAGACCCAAATATTCGCTCAGAGCATAGGTGATGAAAGTCAACTCAATGAGGAACCCCCAGAAATGGGTAACAAGGTTTATCAGCAAGGCGCAGCCGCTTTTGTACCTGGCCTGGGTGATAATTTGGTTTGGCCGGGCCTCATGCGTAAACTGGCCCGTACCAACCCGGGTTATGACTACTAATAATTAAAAGGAGAGACCGTATGGCTAAAACTGCAAAAATAGACGAAATTCAGGGACTGATCGGTTCTGTTATAGGAACGAGTGATTGGATTTCGGTTGAACAAGACCGGATCAATGTTTTTGCCGACGTTACCGAAGATCACCAATTTATCCATGTCAATCCGGATATGGCGAAAATGACGCCATTTGGAACTACGATTGCCCATGGTTTTCTATCTTTATCGCTGTTGTCAAAATTCGCAGAGCAGGGTGCCATGACATTGGAAGGTGTTGCTATGGGGCTGAATTACGGATTTGAAAAAGTACGTTTTTTAAGTCCTGTGAAAGTTGGTTCAAAGGTGCGCGGAAACTTTGTACTTAAAGATGCGGTTGAGAAAAACCCGGGTCAGCATCTCTTGACTTATACAGTCACTGTTGAAATCGAAGGCGAAGAAAAACCAGCCCTTGTTGCGGATTGGTTGGTAATGCAATTCGTAAGGTAATTTATGACGAAGGCCTGTGTTGTCATTGGCGGGAGTCATGCTTCAGCTCAGTTTGTTGTCAGCTTGCGTCAAGGCGGCTGGGATGGTGAGATCATCCTTCTTGGTGATGAAACCGACTTGCCTTATCACAGGCCGCCATTGTCCAAAGATTTTTTGTCTGGAAACAAAGACTTAGAAGAAATTCTTATAAGGCCGGCTTCTGTCTACGAAAATGCTGAAATCACGTTGAAACTGGGCACGCGCGTGACAGCTATTGACCGCCATAAAAAGACAGTATCAACCAATAAAAATGAGATAATTAATTACGACAAGCTCGTTATTGCGACTGGGGCTCGGGTTCGAAAGCTACCTATTGAGGGCGCAGATAATGCGCGCGTAATGTATTTGCGCGATACGAATGACGTCCGGGCAATTAAATCCGTTATAGCTAGGGATAAGCGCGCCGTAATTATTGGCGGGGGGTATATCGGACTTGAGACCGCCGCCTCCATGCGCAAGCAAGGCATGAAAGTCACTGTGCTCGAAGCTATGGACAGGATCCTGCAGCGGGTGACCGCGCCTGTTATGTCAGATTTTTATCGCCGCGTGCATACCGAAGAAGGCGTTCAAATTGCTGAAACTGAGATGGCCAGTTCTATTGACGTCAACGACAAGGAGTTGGTGGTCAATACAAAATCCGGCAAACTATACCCCGCAGATATTATCATTATTGGCATTGGCGTCATACCCAATACAGAACTTGCTGCAGAGGCCGGCCTAGAAGTTGGAAATGGAATTACTGTTAATGAGTTTTGCCAGACGGACGACCCAGATATCTACGCCATAGGGGATGTGACCTGGCATTATAATCCAATTTATGACACGCATATTCGTCTCGAAAGTGTTCCTAACGCAATGGAACAAGGCAAGACAGCTGCGCTACATATCAACGGAAAAGAAAAACCTTATAATAGCTTGCCATGGTTTTGGTCGGATCAGTTTGACCTTAAGCTCCAAATTGCAGGTTTGTCTCAAGGTTATGATGATATTGTCATTCGTGGTGATCATGAAGGATCCCGCAGCTTTGCAGCCTTTTATTTTAAAGGCGACAGGCTACTGGCTGTTGATGCTGTGAATGCGCCTCGCGAGTTCATGATGACAAAAATGGCTCTGACTAAAGGTCAGACCTTGGACAAGGCCATTCTATCTAACCCTAACGCGGACCTTAAAAGCGCAATAACCTAATTATTATTAGGTGGAATAAGGGTTCTTTTGCCCGTCTTTACTCTGTATACCGCGCCTAAGGAGATTTCTTATGAGACAGATCGGACATTTTATTGACGGTGTTAATGTTGCGGGTAAGTCGGGGCGTACCGCCGATATTTTTAATCCGAACACTGGGCAGGTACAGGCCAAGGTCGCTTTGGCGACTCCAGCCGAAATTGATGAGGCGGTTGATAGCGCCGAAGACGCACAGCGCATATGGGCTAATACAAATCCCCAGCGCCGCGCTCGTATCATGTTCGATTATAAACAGCTTTTACACAAGCATATGGATGAATTGGCCGAGCTGCTCTCACTCGAGCACGGCAAGGTGGTGGCTGATAGCCGTGGTGACGTTATGCGCGGCATAGACGTTATCGAATTTGCCTGCGGTATTCCCCACAATCAGAAGGGAGAACACACTTATGGGGCAGGGCCTGAAATTGATGTTTACTCCATGCGTAAGCCTTTGGGGGTTGTAGCAGGCATTACGCCTTTTAATTTCCCTGCCATGATCCCTTGCTGGATGTTTGGTATGGCCATCGCCACAGGTAATGCCTGTATTATCAAGCCATCGGAGAAAGATCCGTCAGTACCTATGCGTCTGGCAGAGTTGTTCGTCGAAGCAGGAGGCCCCAAGGGACTGTTAAATGTGGTCAATGGCGATAAAGAGGCTGTTGACGCTATTTTACAACATCCGGAAATCAAGGCTGTCAGCTTTGTGGGTTCGTCGGATATTGCCCATTATGTATTCTCAGAAGCGGCTAAATATGGCAAGCGAGCTCAGTGTATGGGCGGGGCGAAAAATCACGGCATTATCATGCCTGACGCCAATATGGACCAAGCAGTCAAAGACATTCTCGGCGCGGCTTATGGTTCGGCAGGGGAACGCTGTATGGCGCTGCCGGTTGTTGTGCCCGTGGGTGAGGGGACAGCAGAACGCTTTCTGGAAAAAATGCTTCCGGCCATTGAAGGCCTGCGTGTGGGCACGTCCACGGATCCAGACGCTGATTATGGCCCGGTGGTGACCGCAGCACATAAGAAACGTGTGGAAAGCATGATCGACCTGGCCGTTGATGAAGGCGCTGAATTAGTCGTCGATGGCCGGAATTTCACGCTTCAAGGCTATGAAGACGGCTTCTTTATTGGGCCCACACTCTTGGACCACGTAAAGCCGGGTATGACCACCTATCATGAAGAAATTTTTGGTCCTGTCCTGCAGATTGTCCGCGCCGATACTTTCGAAGAAGCTGTTAAACTCCCAAGTGATCATCAATACGGCAATGGCGTAGCTATTTTTACCCAAAATGGGCGTGCTGCCCGTGAATTTGCGGACCGTGTCGAAGTGGGTATGGTCGGTATCAATGTGCCAATCCCGGTTCCAGTCTCCTATCACTCATTTGGTGGGTGGAAACGCTCAGCCTTTGGCGATATTAATCAATATGGCATGGAAGGTTTGCGGTTTTATACGAAAACCAAAACTGTCACACAGCGCTGGCCGGAAGGGGAAACCGAGGACAGCGCCTTTATCATGCCGACGTTCTAAAAATGGATTTTCAGCTTACAGAAGAACAATCCTTGATACAGGATATGGCGCGCCAGTTTTCGGATAATGAACTGGCTCCGAATGCTCAGAAATGGGATCATGAGAAGTTTCTGGATCGGTCGGTTTTTGAAAAAGCCGCCGAGCTGGGCTTTATGGGCATTTATCAGCAAGAAGAATTTGGCGGCACGGGCCTGGGGCGTCTTGAAAGCGCTCTGGTTTTTGAACAGCTCGCCCGAGGCGACATTTCCCACACAGCCATGATCACCATTCACAATATGGCCACCTGGATGATTGATCGTTTTGGCTCTGATGAGTTGCGCGCTAAATATGTACCCAAGCTTTGTTCGGCGGAATACATCGCCAGCTATTGTTTGACTGAGCCCGGATCGGGATCGGACGCGGCGTCTTTATCTACTAAGGCCGTACGCGATGGTGACGAATATGTTTTAAACGGCACCAAGACGTTTATTTCAGGTGCCAGTTGGTCTGACATTTATGTGGTTATGGCGCGCACATCTGATGATGGTGCTCGGGGCGTATCAACTTTTGTGATCGAGAAAGATACGCCCGGCTTATCTTTTGGCGCCATTGAGCGGAAAATGGGCTGGAACGCTCAGCCCACTGCTCAGGTGATTATGGAGGACTGCCGTATTCCGGCGTCTAACCGCGTAGGCGCAGAAGGTGACGGGTTCAAGTTCGCTATGGCAGGTCTTGACGGAGGCCGCATTAATATCGGTTGCTGTTCTTTAGGTGGGGCGCAGACGGCTTTGGATGCGGCCATCAGCTATACGAAAGACCGTAAGCAGTTTGGGAAATCCATTTCGGAGTTTCAAAACACACAGTTTAAACTCGCTGATATGGCCACCGAACTCGAAGCCTCCCGCATGATGATTTATAGGGCGGCAAATATGCTTGATAACAAAATTCCAAATGTGGGAGCCGCCTGCGCTATGGCCAAGCGCTTTGCCACTGACATGGGTAGTAAGATTGCTAATGACGCTTTGCAGCTCCATGGGGGATATGGCTATCTTTCTGAATATGGCATTGAACGCATCGTTCGTGATCTCAGGGTCAATCAGATATTAGAAGGCACAAATGAAATTATGCGGGTGATTATTTCCCGCTCAATGCTGAGGCAATAATGACAAAAGAAATTCAAACCGAAGTCATCGGAAAATTGGGCGTTATCACATTGAGTCGCCCGAAAGCTCTCAACGCTTTGACCACAGAAATGTGCAAAGCCATCACCAAGGTCATGGTGGATTGGGAAGATGATGAAAATATCGGGGCTGTTCTGGTTAAAGGCGCCGGCGATCGAGCTTTTTGCGCAGGCGGCGATGTCATCATGCTGCATGACAGTGGTAAAAAAGACGGCAAGGAAGCGGCCGAGTTTTGGCGGGTTGAATATGCGCTTAATGAACTGATCCACCGCTATCGCAAGCCATATATTACTATGATTGACGGTATTGTCATGGGCGGCGGCGTTGGCCTTTCAGTTCATGGGCGTCATCGCGTTGCAGGCGATGATACCCTTTTTGCTATGCCGGAAACCGGGATTGGTTATTTTCCAGATGTAGGCGGAACATATTTCCTGCCTAGGTTAGGATTGTCCGTCGGAATGTGGCTTGGCCTGACCGGTGCCCGTATCAAAACCGCAGAAGTTTGCGAGCTGGGAATTGCCAATGCTTATATCCCCACCGCGAAGCATGAAGCCTTTGTCAAAGCCTTGGGTAAAGCCAAGCTCGATGGTTCTGATGCAGCTGTTCTGGATGTTATGGCTAAATATGTCAAAGAGCCCCCTAAGGCCGACGCTATGAGTGGATCCATGGGCGCTTTTATTGGCGAAACCATGAGCGATATAATGGAAGTGCTGGCCGAAGATGAGAGTGAATGGGCTCAAAAACAGCTTTCCAACCTACAAAAGAAATCGCCCATCGCCCTTGCTACAACGCACCGTTCATTGCGCGAAGGGGCGCAGATGACTTTCCGCGAAGCCATGGAGAGAGAGCTGGATATATCCCTCAACTTTTTGAAAACACAAGATTTCTATGAGGGCATTCGCGCTCAATTAATTGATAAAGATAGAAAGCCAAAATGGTCCCATGAAAGTGTTGGGAAAGTGACTAAGGCGCAGCTTGAGCGTTTGTTCAAAAAGACCGCCAAGCCGAGTCTCGAATTTTTGGAGTAAATAATGACAAAGATTGCATTCATCGGACTAGGCAATATGGGAATCGGCATGGCGACTAACCTCGTCAAGGCCGGACACGAAGTTCGAGCTCTGGATATTTCCGAGGATGCAATTACCCGCGCCGTGAAGGCTGGATGTATTGGAGTCGGTACCACTAAAGAAGCCGTTGAGGGGGCTGAGGTCGTCGTGACTATGTTGCCAGCCGGTAAGCATGTCCGCATGGTTTACGGGGATGAAGGCGGTGTTTTCGAAATAGCGGAGCAGGGGACATTATTTATCGATTGCTCGACTATTGATGTGGCGACAGCAAGAGCAGTCATATCGACCGCGGAACATAAAGGTTTTGCTATGATTGACGCGCCCGTCTCCGGCGGTGTTGGCGGTGCGGCTGCCGGGACTTTGACCTTTATGTGCGGCGGGACTGTAGATACGTTTAAGCAGGCGAAACCGCTTTTGGATATTATGGGTAAAAACGTTTTCCACGCAGGTGATGCCGGAAATGGGCAGGTTGCTAAAATTGCTAATAATATGCTGCTGGGTATTCACATGATCGGCACGTGTGAGGCTTTTAATCTGGCCGAAAAATTAGGTCTGGATGCCCAGACATTCTATGACATATCATCGACTGCGTCTGGTCAGAACTGGTCTATGACAAGTTATTGCCCGGCTCCGGGGCCTCTACCTTCTGCGCCATCAAATAATGATTACAAACCGGGATTTGCAGCGGCTATGATGCTCAAGGATTTGCGTCTGGCCCAGGAAGCGGCAACCACTGCACGGGCCGCTACGCCGCTTGGTACGCAAGCTGAGGCTTTATATTCCCTGATGGAGGCTTCCGGTAAAGATGGCCTGGACTTTTCCGGGATTATGAAGCTGATTAACGGGACGCTTTAAAGCTTACCATCAAAATCATCTGCCCCATGACGCTCTTTCAGGCCTTTTTCGTCCCAAGCCCTGTTTACGAGACGTCCACGTTTTACGGCGGGGCGGTCTGATATTTGGGCTGCCCAGCGGATAACATTTTCATAGGTTTCCACCTGTAAAAACTCTCCGGCATCATAAAGCAGGCCCTTTACCAAAGCGCCATACCAGGGCCAGATTGCCATATCCGCGATAGAATAGTCATCTCCGGCAAAATAATTATTCTTTGCCAGATGCTGATCAAGCACGTCGAGTTGGCGTTTGGTTTCCATGGCAAAGCGATTAATGGGGTATTCAAACTTTTCCGGGGCATAAGCGTAAAAATGCCCAAACCCACCGCCGAGATAAGGCGCGCTGCCCATTTGCCAGAAAAGCCAGTTCATAGTTTCAGTGCGGGCTTTGTGTTCAGACGGCAGGAACTCTCCGAACTTTTCGGCCAGATATAAAAGAATGGATCCGGATTCAAAAACACGGGTAGGCGGGTTTGTAGTGTGATCCATCAGTGCCGGAATTTTTGAGTTTGGGTTCACGTCTACGAAGCCACTGGTGAATTGATCGGCGTCGCCAATATTAATGAGCCATGCATCATATTCAGCGTCCGTGTGACCTTTTTCCAGAAGCTCCTCAAACATCACCGTGACTTTCACGCCATTAGGTGTACCTAGTGAGTAAAGCTGAAAGGGATGTTTGCCAACGGAGAGGTCTTTATCCTCACGGGCTCCTGCGGTTGGCCGGTTTATACTGGCGAAGCGTCCGCCATTTTCACTGTCATATGTCCAGACTTTAGGGGGGGGGTATTCAGCCATGGTTATCTCCGCTTACTTGTATGAAGGTCAAACTAAGAAGATAAGCTGGGAATGCAAGACTATAGGCCGATCACAATTGCTTGAAGTGGTAATAAGGTAATCGAAGGTCTTTAAATTCTACGAGCATACCAAACAATGCGCCCCAGAATTTTTGTGTCATCTGCTAGTACCTCATAGGGACTGTAATGAGCATTGTCTGAAATCAGTTTCAGCCGGGGAGGATCAGAGGCCGGAATTTTTTCCACGCGTTTAACCAGCATTTCATCACCGTCGCGCAGGGCAAAAACCCCGCCGCCAGCCGGATTGCGATCGTCTTGATCAATAAAAACCTGATCGCCGGATTGCAGGGTAGGTTGCATGCTCGTGCCCTCCACTTCAATCATGATCAGGTTTTTAGAACTTAGGCGCAGTGCATCCAGATAGGTTTTGTCGAGTTCTATGGCGCCCGAAGGGTCTTCTGATAAAACAATCTGTCCTCCGCCCATACCGGCTTTGAAGCTGTATTTAGGAATGCGAATACGATCGGCCGCCAAGGAAGGGGGTATACGATCTTCAAGTGCTCGTATTAATTGTTTCCAGTCACGGTCTTTGAGGACACGGGGTGATCCTTTCCAGATATATTGATGCAGGTACGCATGGTTTTTACCCAGCAGTTTTGACAGCCCCGCAAGATCATAACTCGGGTGGCTATCGATCAAGGCTAGAAGCCTCTGACGATTATGATCCAGCTGGGAACGATCCATAATGGCCTCCTCTAAGGGGTGTCTCTTAAATTTGATTGCGCGCGTCTGTCAATAGGAAAAATAGGAAATATCCACAAAAACCTATTAAAATAGGAAAAATATCATTGACATTTTCATGTATTTGTTAATAAATAGGAAAATAGTCACAAGATTACTTAGGTGAGTCTGTTGGCTGTATAGGGGCAAAATAAACAATTTTCTGTCCGATCCGGACGGGTTTACTGATTTTGGAGATATTGGATATGGGCTATCAACCCGCATCCGCTACGGGTAATTCCGATGGCGGTAACCATCAGGCCATGCCTGAAAACCAAGCCATAACTTTCAGGCTTAATGACGCGCAATGTGACTATATCAATGCTAATGTTGGAGTTGCGCGCCAGACCTTAAAAGATGTGGCGGCAAAGCTTAACCAAAAATTTGGATTGCATTTATCCTACGAACAATTTGTCGAGAGCCGTGCGGCCGCCATATCAGAAGGTCGTTGCAGAACTACATATTTTCGAAACTATTATAAGGGCGAAAATTCTTCTGAAAAAGAGCTCCGCAAACAACGAAGTGTGTTGCTAACGCGTTTGACAGGTGGATGTCAGTTTCAAAATGATCAGGACAGTCCGCCATGCGGTGCACCGACAATGGGTCGTTTTTGCGAAACCCATGTTCGCGCCGGGCACATACCAGCGGGCTCAAACCTTCGCGGGCAGGACTATATCGACTCGACGCTGGGTCGATATGGGTGATTTGAGCGAGCGATCATCAGAGCACGCCGTTCAAATGGATTTGCTTTGGCTGGCCTATTTGTCGGGGCAATACGGCAAAGATACGCTGGAATGGCATAAACGGAACACGCCCGGTTTTGCGGAGCACGTCGCTATGCGGTTGTCAGATATTTGGGGCGAAGAGGCCTGGAGAGGGGATCAAGTTTATGGCGAAACGTAAAGTCCGAAACATGCCTAAAGCAAGGTCTCCGCTTGAAGTGGCGGCACGCGAAAGTGTGACGCGAGAGACAGGCGCGCGTCATGATTATGTCTTGTCCTATTTTGCGGAACGGGATTTCGAAGGCGGTGTGAGTTTAAACGGTATTCGGTTAGAGCGCCGTGCCTGCGTAAAAGCACTGGAAGGTCTGGCTCGTAAACATCCTAAACGGAAAAAGCCTTTCCTAGAGGGTTATCACATTACTGCGGCTAATATGTATCACGGTGATCTGATGGCTATGGAAGGCCATCGGGATCACAGTTACCGGGAGCGTATTGACGTGTCGTCATCCAGCGAAGGCGGGCTTGCGCACAGGCTGGATGTTACGGCTCGCCTTCAGCGCCTGATTTTGGTTTTAGGGCAAGCAGATACGGCAATTATAAACCGGGTAATAGTGGATAGACCTGACAGTTCCATGGCAGAGATATGGCCTGACAGAACCGATAGGAATAAAGCTCGAGACCGGATCAAAGAGGCTCTTACGAAATTAGCGATCCATTACGGCTTGGTGAAAATGTAGCTATTCAGCCGGACGCATTTCGTCCACGGGTTTGTCGCCCATGGGCTGGCGTTTAAACATCGAAGGTTCTTTTTTAACATGGCTGCCGAATTTGCGCCGCAGTCCGATGATAGGCTGTTCCACAAAGCGAAATGATAGACCGGAAACCAGATAGGTGAAGGCGAATGCTAAAAGGATATATAGCGGCGAGCTAACCTCAATAGGCGTATATTGATCTAAAAAGAGAAAGACCGGAATGTGCCAAAGGTAAAGACCATAGCTGATTTTACCAGTGTAACGCAGAGGAGAAATTTCGAGTAATTTCGGTAATTTCGAAAATGGGCGGTAAAAATAAAGGTTCAAAATACCAACCCCGATTGCCAAGCCTTGCAGGGAATATCTGAACGTCTGGCGAAATGCATCATCGCGGTATAAAAAGCAGAATACCAAAACAGCGCTAGCAAGCAGAGTGGGCACTAGTCCGGTTAGTTTTTCCTTGATTTTCCCTTCAGGAAACAGGTGCAAATACAGCGTAAGCGCACAGCCATAGACGATAGAGTCAAGCCGCGCTTCTGTAGCCACATAGGGGTATTTCATAGGAAAATCGAGGATATGAACGGTGGTTAGCCGCCAAAGCAGCGCTCCGATACAAATAGCTATACAGGCCTTAAAGGCGTTTTTCAGATTTTTTCTGAAAACAACTAAAAGCAATGGGAACATCAGATAAAAATGTTCTTCAACGGCCAAAGACCATAAATGCCCCCAGGGGCCTTCTTGGGCAAGCCCTTGGAAGGCTCGCCAGCCTTCGAAATAATTCATGGTATAGGTCGCGCCGGCAATAACTTCAGCTATGGAAGGGGCCGCGCCGAGTGCAGCCAGCCCGGCATAGGTGACGGCCATCATCACATAGAGTGCCGGTAATAGCCTTAGAAACCGTCTGATATAGAAGTTTTTGAGGCCGATCCCGTTTTTCGCTTCCATCTCTGCCAGTAAAAGGCGGGTGATTAAAAATCCTGAAATGAAGAAGAAAACTGTGACACCGAAACCTCCGGGAATGATGTGGGAAAATCCGACATGGGCGACCATAACTATGAGCACCGCTATAGCCCGGAGCCCGTCGAGGCCCGGAATATGCCCATATTGCGCTTTTGGCGTTATGACCTGTGTCATAGGGTTTCCATTCATTCAGTGAGCTTTTTTTACACGGCTCTTGAATGTATTTATAAACAGGAAACCCTAAGATTTGTTTTACTTGGCGTACCAATCTCGAATGATTTTCCAGCCTTGTTCAGGAGTGTCCACAAACTGAAATAAGTCCAAATCCTTGCGGGAGACAGTGCCGCCTTCAACCAAGGCTTCAAAATTGATGATCGGATCCCAAAATTCTTTGCCAAAAATCAAGATTGGCATTGGGGCGACGCGCTGAGTTTGTATCAGGGTTAAGACCTCGAAAAATTCATCCAAAGTTCCGAAACCCCCGGGGAAGATACACACCGCTTTGGCGCGCAGCAGGAAATGCATTTTCCGAATGGCGAAATAATGAAATTGAAAGCTCAGTTCTGGCGTCACATAAGGGTTAGGCAAGGCCTCAAAAGGCAGAACAATATTAAGCGCTATGGAACACCCATCAACTTCATCGGCGCCGCGATTAGCAGCTTCCATAATCCCTGGCCCCCCGCCTGAACAGATGACCCATTCCTTGCAATCCGTTTCTTTGGAAGCTTCAGTGACAATTCGGGAAAATTTGCGAGCCATTTCGTAATATTTACTATTCTTCTGAAGGGCCGCATGGGTTTCTGAATTGTAATCCCGTTCCGATTTTTCACCGGGAGCAGGGATGCGCGCTGAGCCGAATACAACTACTGTGGACTCAATGCCTTGTTCGTCCAGTAACATGCGGGGTTTAAGCAGTTCTAATTGCAGCCTCAGTGGGCGTAACTCTTCTCGTGTTAGGAAGTCCTGATCGGCAAAAGCGAGGCGATAGGCGGGATGTTCCGTTTGCGGCGTTTTAGGCTGTTGCTCCAGCCGTTCAATATCCTGTTCCGAGGTTCTGAAATATTTACCTGTGCGGCGGTCGCCATGTCGTCTGTCTGTCATTCTTCTTCCTTTTGATTCTTATTTACGCAAAACTTGCGCACAGAAGCATAAACGCTTCGTGAAGGTCAATCGGATTTTTGAGCTATGGTTTCGCCATCTTCAAATAAAAGTTTTTGATAAACACGGCCGATGACAATCAAGACTATGCCTAGAATAACGAATGACATGGCGCGGAGTACGCCTTCGAGCGTTGCCATATCGACCAGGAAGGCCTTTAGCACTGTTAATGTGATAATCAGCGCAGAGGCCAATCGAAATGGTTTATACTTGGTTTTGATCCCGGCTATCAAAAGGCCAATGCCGATTAAAAGCCAACTGGCGCTGATTACATAGGTTTCGAGACCTTCTGGAAAGTTCCTGAAAATGGAAATGTGAGAGCCAGTGAACAAACGACGAATTTCGCTGGTCACATAAAACATAATGGCCGTTAGCGCGAGCATAGCGATGAGGCGGATATAATGTTCTGGTCGCTTATCCCGCCCCAGCCATAGAATGGCGATCATCAAAATAGCGGGCAAAGCATAGGCGATAATCAGGTCATTGAAGACTGGGCCGCCGACTACCTGATGATAACGGTTAAATAATGGAGCGATCAGCAAGCAAAGGCCAAATGCGAATACAGCCAGTGTGAGATATGAAATTCCGGCCAGTAAAACAGGAATCAGGTCCAGGTGAATAGTTTTAGATTTTGCTGTGTTAGTACTGCCCAGCGTGGTTGGCTTTTTAGTTTTGGTGTCCAAATTAAGGAAAACGCCGCCCAGTGTGAAACATAGGCCTGTAACTACTTGCAGGGCAATTTCTGAGAAAGTGAATTCGCGGCTAAAGACCTCGCCGTCATGCATATAGTGGCGGATTTGAAACACTAGGAATAATGAGAAAAATACTAGCCCGGCAGCTTTGAGCCCTTCGGAAGGAAGATCTCGGTCTGAGCGTTCAAATAGCATTCCTGCGCCGAAGCAGATCAAAGCCGGGAGTGCTAGATAAAGCCAGAGCTCATTCATAAATGGCCGGGCGCTAACCATGCCGGGTTCAGGCAGTTGCAATAAGATGACCTGTATGGCGGTAACGCCGGCAAAGGCCAGGGCTATCCAGCGTAGTGCGACCCATTTAAGCCGCAGATAAAGTCCCGTAAAGAGAACGGTTCCCGCAATGAGACTCAAGGATTCTAAAAGGCCATCCTGCCAGATAATCGCTGCCAGCCAAAAGGCTAAACCTGCCGCCCAAGGATAGGCGGAGTTGAACGCATTTTGGTCATCTCTGACGGCCAGCATATGGCGTGCTGCGAGTATCAAAAGCGCTGAGAGCGTGGCAAAGGTTCCGGCAATTAATTTAAGGTCTAAGCCAGTTATGACCTCGTGAGCGGCCCACAGGATAGCTACAGGAGAAAACGCACCGACATACAGCCAAATAGAATGGATGTCTTTAGCGCCGTTGCTCCTGGTTTCTTTATTGACGAAGAGCCAAAATAGGCTCCCCCCAATTGCCGCCGCTAAAATCAGGGCTAGTATAAAGTAAGGTCTGCCAAGATCTGATGAGATGGTCGCCGCAAAATAATAGATGAGGACAAACAATACGGCGATAGCCATATGGCTGATAAGTTTTCGCGAATAAACAGTGGAAAAAATAAGCGCCGCAACAAATAAAAGAACAACCAAGGCTTCAGTTCTAAAGGCGAAGAATGGCGTTACATGCAAAGCCCCGATGAGGGCGGCGCTTGCACCGGCGGCCCATATAGCGGATGAAAACGGCGTGTGCGATAAGGGAATTTCGCCCAGCTTAAACAAGGTGGGTTTGGGTTTGGCAGCTATCACGGTGCTGGCCAATAAACCGAGTCCCATAAATCCAAACCATGGCATAAAATTGGATAGCTCTCCGACGCCGCGCTGCGCGAAGTATAACCAGAACAGACCGCCGGCGAGTGTAGCGAGGTCAAGCCAGCCCCATTGTCTAAACCGGGCGAGAGCCCAGCTGACCAGACTGATAATAGCGAGGTAGCCAAAAACCGCCGGGATGCTGGGATTATTTGTGTGAACCAGAAGAGGCGTGGAGAATGAGGCGACAAGACCAAGAGCAGAAATCCACGGACCGTGCAGAAGACCCAGCAATAAGGCGCCGATAGATATTAAGGCCATAAGGCCAAAGGCGACTATGGGGCCTATAAAATCATAGAGCTGATAGGCTGCGTAAACAGTCGCCAGCAGGGTAAAAATACCGACTCCGGCCAGAACGCCCGGAATATATGAGTTTTCAAATATGGGCGGGGTTTTAAATCTGGTTTTTCCGACTGGTTTGTCAGAGCGGCGCAGCCACTCACTGCCGCCAAGAAGCGATAAACCTAACAAGCTGGCCATGGCGATACGCATGGACGGCGTGAAAAATCCGGCTTCGATTGTGTAACGCAATAGAAAAACTGCACCGAGTAAGAGCGCGATTCCGCCAACCCAGACGGCCCATCGCGCCCCAAGTTCTTCTTCGAAACTTCGGCGGGCTTTCTTCGGCTTTTGGGCTTTCGCGGATCGGGCTTTGATCTGAAACGGTTTTTGCGGTTGCGGCGCGTCTTGCGGGTTTAAGCGCTCGGCTTGGAGCTGCTCTGTCACTGGTTTTGAAACGGCCGGCGGCGGTGTTTGCACCGGAACTCTGGCCGCAAGAGGTTGGGCTGGTGCTGCCTTTGGGGCTTCACCCCGTTGCATCTGTTCTAAACGCAGATTAAGTAGTTTGATTTGCCGTTCCAGACCTGAAATACGTGAATTGGCTACAATGCCCATGATTGAACCAACAATCAGAACCAGCACAGCTATAAGAATGAGAATGGCAAAAAATTCCAAATCAGGCTCCGCTTTTGCGTGAGCCTAGGTTGAGAACTTTATTATGTCACCAGTGAATTTAGCAGTGGGTACTTACATACTAAATTGAACGTCTGAATATTTTAGGAATAAATTCATATTTCCTGTTGTAGGTTTTCATGGGTTTGCGTATAAAAAGTCATCGTCACAAATGCGGCTGGAATCAGCGGGCCTGGGAATATGAAAATGCCCTATGGCGAAACGCCATATCCAAAAACCAGACAGGCGCAAAAGCGTTTATTCGATGATATTCTTGCGGCCGGGCGAGGTGGTCAAAGCCATGCTCAGATCGCAGAAATGATCGGTATTGGTCGGGACACATTACAAAACTGGATAAAACACAAGCCTGAGCTTTCACGCATTATGGCGCTGGCCGATGATTATGCGCTGGCCTGGTGGGAAGCGCTTGGTCAGAAACAAGCGGAAACCCGGGAAGGGAATTCCAGCGTGTTTATTTTTGTTATGAAAAATCGGTTCGGCCTTGATTACGGCCAAGACGCACCTGCTGATCAGCGCTCTGATCGGATGAGTGAGATTGCCAGCCTAAGCTCGGAGACACGCCATGCCCTTAGGGCCCTCCTTAGAGCAGAGGCTGCAGCAGATCATAGAGACGGATAAAACCGCTGTCCTGAAAACTCTTGATCGGCTCGCTTTTGAACAGAGCCAATTAGAATTTACCCGCCGTTTCTTTGAAGTGCGCGAGGGTGCGCCTTTTAAACTTGGGGCGCATCACGCGGTCATTGCCAAGGCGTTGGATGATGTCTTTGCCGGGAAGATTACGCGACTGTTGATTAATATTCCGCCAGGATATACCAAGACTCAAATGTGCGTGGTCGATTTCGTTGCTAGAGGGCTGGCGCTAAATCCCAAAGCGCGATTTATTCACGCCAGCTACGCAGAAAGTCTGGTCGGCCATAACTCCATGGCGATCAAAGACACTGTGCAGAGCCCGGTTTTTCAGACGTTTTGGAATGTTTCTCTGCGGCCAGACGCCAAGGCCAAAGGATTATGGAAGACGCAGCAAGGCGGCGGCATATTAGCTCGTCCATCTGGCGGATCTATTACGGGGTTTCGTGCAGGGCGTATGGAACCGGGTTTTACCGGCGCGCTGATCATTGATGATCCTCTAAAGCCTGATGATGCCGAGCAGTTTAACAGCCGCGCCAAAGTCAATCGGCGTTGGGACACCACATTTAAATCACGGCTTGCCCGCGAAGACATTCCGGTTATCGTGATTATGCAGCGCCTGCACTAAGACGATTTTAGCGGCTTTCTGCTAGGCGGCGGTAGCGGGGATGTATGGGATCATCTTTGCCTGCCTGTCATGATCGAGCCTGAGGCCTATCCGGCTGAATTCACCCATGGAAGGCCTGTGAAACACGGCCTTCCAGATGGGCCCTTATGGCCCGATAAACACAGCGCGAATGATATTGCAAAACTGCGCCGGGATAGCTTTACATTCGCGGCGCAATATATGCAGAGGCCAACCATTCGCGGGGGCTCCTTATTCAAGGCCGAATGGCTGAAAGGTTACGACACCTTGCCCGATTTGGAGTATCGCAAGATTTATGCTGACACGGCGCAAAAGACGGGACAGGAACATGATTATTCCGTGTTTCAATGTTGGGGCAAAGAACATGCCGGGCCGAATTGCTATCTGATCAATATGGCCCGGACATTCTGGGCCAAACATAAATCAGCCGGGCAGGATGTTCATCTGGGCCGCCTTAGGGCTATGGCCATAGAAGATAAAGTTTCTGGCACGGCCCTGATACAGTTTTTACGCCGTGACGGTATTCCGGTCGAGGCTATCGGGCGCGGACGGGATAAAACCATACGGGCCCGGGATGTGACCCCCGCTATGAATTGCGGGTTTGTCCATGTGCCGAAATTTGAAGATTGGTACCCGGATTATGAAGCCGAACTTCTAGCCTTTCCGGCCGGTGCCCATGACGATCAGATTGATCCGACTATTGATGCGGTCACCGATATGTGCGGGACGGGGATGACGGTTTTTGATTTATATTAGGAACGTCGATAATCTGAGAAAGAATTATGCAAATAACAGATCGGCTCATCCATTTGGTGAGTGGGGTGGGTAATCCTGCCTTTGATAAGACGGCTGGCGCGGCGCTGGCTTTTGATACTATCAGTGAAGAGCTGGCCGCGAACCTGTATCGGTCTTCCTGGATGGCGAGGGCCATTGTGGATGAACCGGCCCATGACATGACGCGCGCCTGGCGCACATGGCAAGGGGTTGAGGCTGAAGTGGAAATGGTGGTTGCTTCTGAACGGGCTCTGCGCCTGCGGGGTAAAGTTCACAATGCGGTGCAGCTGGCGCGGCTGACAGGACAGGCGGCTATTTATGTGGGGACAGGCGGGAATGCCTCCACGCCTTTAAGCGCCGATATATTGCCTGGCTCAATTGAATATCTTCATGTGTTCAAAGGCTCAGAGCTAGTTGGGGTTGAGCCGGATGATGATCTGGCAAGTCCCAACTTTGGCGGCTATCACTATTATGATTATGATCCGTTTCGGGTGACAGGCCAAAGCGGCGAAAAGGTTCGGATACATCAATCGAGATTGATCTGGTTTCGCGGCGCAACTGAACCGAATGATCTGT
>JAHDGM010000014.1 GCA_020627655.1 Hellea sp. | reverse complement strand
AAGGCCATTCACAGTCCATCATCACAACTGGCGACATTAAAGTGAACCTGGATGCTAAAACGGTCGAAGTCGGTGATCACCGCGTCCACCTGACCGGTAAAGAATATCAAATGCTGGAACTTTTATCCCTTCGCAAGGGCACAACCCTGACTAAGGAAATGTTCCTGAACCACCTTTATGGCGGCATGGACGAGCCGGAGCTTAAAATTATTGACGTCTTTATCTGTAAGCTGCGTAAGAAACTCGCAGCGGCAACAGGCGGTGAGCACTATATTGAAACGGTTTGGGGCCGCGGCTATGTCCTGCGCGAACCAGCTAAAGAGAAGCTCTCAGCTTAGGCTAAGTAGAATATTCAAAAGAACCCGCCGTGAAGGCGGGTTTTTTTATGAGCTCCTGAAAATAATATCGAGAGCGATTTATACTTTACTGCCACTACCGCTATAATTGGTCCATCACATGCGCGATGAAAGCCTCTTTTTGGTCGACCATGATAAAGTGGAAACTGTCCTCAATGACGATAATTTTGTGGTTCGGAGCGCCGGCATATTGGTTTTCATAAATTTTGGTGATGGCCTCTTTTTTCACCCCCATCATTGGATCATATGCAACCAAAACAGTAATTTCTGCTTTTATTCTGGATAGGTCATCCCTGATATCCGCCCCTAATAGCTCTGCCATAACATCCGCAATTTGGTTTTGATCTGACGATTTTGACCATTGCGTTAGAGTTTCATGAAACGCTTTAGTTTTAGCCATGCGGAAAGCGCCCTGCTTTTGCTGTGCGTCAAAGACGGTTCTGGGCATTGTTTTCATTTGTGCCGCAAGCATTTCTGCCCCTGATGCGGCCTGCTCAGCTGTCATACCCGGCATCATCATTTCCGCTAAAAACGGTAGGCTATCAACAATGATGAGCTTTTGCGCGGGACTGTCAGGAAGCATTGCCGTTTTCAATGCTATAAATCCCCCCATAGAGTGGCCAATAATAACCGGGTCGCGGGCGGGATCCGTTACCAGATTATCATAGATTGCCGCCGCCACAGTATCCGTGAAATTATCCGTCTTAACATTGGCAATCGGAGCACCTGCAAAGCCTGATACTTGAACTAACCGAAGATCAAAATCCTGCAAATTCGCCGCCGTCTCGCCCCAAACCTTACTGCTCGACGCCAGGCCATGAATTAAGACAATCGTCTGTCCTGAAGGATTTCCCTGTTTTTCTACTGTGATAATCGATTTTACATCAGTTGTTTCACTTCCAATTTGCACCGATTGCGCAGCATTCTCTGGTGATGGTGTTTTTGCAGGCTGTGAACAGGCTGCCAATATGCCCGCAACACCTAACGCTATAATTTTTTTCATTTCATTCTGCCTCATCTTTAAAAATATCCTCAATGTGACACTCAAACAAACGCGCGAGTTTGAAGGCCAGAGGTAAGGACGGGTCATATTTACCGGTCTCAATGGCATTGATCGTCTGGCGCGACACATTCAGCTTGTCACCCAGTACTGCCTGAGACCAGCCATGTTCCGCTCGCATAGATTTCAAACGGTTTTCCATTAGCAGCTTTCACCTTCGGACCGGGTCAAATAACGACCAATCCCTGCCGCCCCGCAAAATATTGGAAATATATAAAAAACAGGAAGATGTGGTGCATCGGCCAGCATTTCCATAAAGCCCCACCCGCTCGTTAAAATCATAATGAACAAAACACCGAACATTACTCCTGTACGGATTCGCGACCGCTCATACTCATCAGTATCATTATAAAACCGGTAAGCACCCCAAAGATACCACCACACAAAAACCGTTGGTAAAAGCGCCAATATATATTTGGTAGTAGCAGAAACTTCAGCGCTCTTAAGGTAAAACGCGACGGCAAATATAACTGCTACATACAAGGTCATAGAAATTGCAGTTGTTTTAAAATAGCTTTTTTTGGCAGTTGATGGGCTCACTTCATCCTCCTATTACTGTAAAGTAAGCTTGACATGTCAAGTTAACTTGACATGTCAAGCTTACTTTACAGTTTATATATTTGACAAACCCTACCCTGAAGTTAGTTTTAATTATGGTCGATCTAATAAAAACCCTGCTAACCATAGCGAATTGTTTTTTATCTGATTATTCACTTACCCGAGATTTTGGCCTTTTTCTCTTCGGCCCCAAGAGATGCATCCAGACGTGCTGAGGAAGATAAAAAATATTCCCTCAAGAAAAAGAAAAAAGATTAGCCGTTATTCGCAGTAACTCTTCGGCTAATTCTCGGAACTCGTCCATTTGAGATTTTTAGTCACACATTTCTTTTAGCTAATATATATTAGGGCTGAGGCCCTTGGTGTTGTACCATAAATAAAATTAGTCTGAATTTGAAGTCAATCAATTTAATGTTAACTTGAACCGATTTGGAAAACGAAAGTTAAACTGTGAATTTTAGTTATAATTTTAAACCACCTCAAAAGTTATTAGAATTCTTTACGTCGCAGAAAGTGGTAAAGTTTTTTGGCTTGCTTTTTATGACTATAGGCTTCTTGATGGCAGCTATGGCTATTAAAATTCTTATTGATGAAAAAGATGCCTTAACCTGGACACCTCATGTAGCACTTATACAAAGCGCAAGAATACGGACCCATATCAATGATGACGGTTTTAAATCGTATTCGGTAGATGTGATCTACCAATATAAATGGGAAAATGTGCTTTATGAAGGCAATCAATACAGACTGCACGATAATGCGTCTTCAGGTTTCGAGGAAAATAATAAAATCGTTCAAGATTTACGCAATGTTGCAAAGCAAAAAGAAAGTTACCCCATTTATGTAAACCCCAATAAGCCAAGTATTTCCGCTATAAAAAATACTGTGAATAGTGAAACGAAGCTGGTTTCGATTATATTTGGGGTATTATTTCCGATAATTGGATTTGTTGCGTTCTTCTTTCCTCATTTATTTAATCACAGAGTAATTCGGTCAATAAGACGCTGATCCATGAGTACTTTCAGGGAAGTGTAAAAGTCCGTCTATAATGTAAAGCCCAGTCAATCCCAGGGCGGATCAATTTAAATAGAAATCACGGCCGGTGCCAAACCCCATGGCACCGGGAAACGTTTCGATGGTTATGGATATTATAATAAATACCCGGAGGAGCTATTGGAATTCTTAGAAGCTCATTTCGAATAACCAGTCATCCTGCAACTAACTAGCCATTAACTCTCGACCAGTTTCTGGTCGCTGACATGATGGACAATTTCGCCGAAACGCAGCTTAAGGCCATGGCGCTCAATGGCGTCACGGATGATCGGTTCCAAATGCTTGCGATATTCTTTTTCTTGGGAACCGGCGTAGACAGCCTGAATTTCTTTGGGCTCCTCTTTTAACATGTCTTTCATTTTGGGCCGGACATATTTCGGCAGGTTGAGATATTCGACCTTGATGTCTTTTGTTCCCGCCGCTGCAATTTCCGCGAACAACTGATCAATCATTTCCGGTCGCAGATACATATGAGGTAGAAACGGCCCGACAAAAACATAAGTCTTTATACCAGCCGCATTGAGTTTTTTGAGCGTATCAATCCGGGCAGAGGCCCGGGGGGCCATAACTTCAAGTTTCCGGCTAAGGCCGTCATCAGTAGTCGAAATAGAAAGACCAACTTCGCTGTTCGGAATTTGCCGCAACAAGTCCAGATCATCGAGAACGGTTGGAGATTTTGTTAGTATACTGACCCGGCCCTGATAATTATGCTTGACGAAAACTTCCAAAATACCGCGAGTGAGACGGTATTTACGTTCCACACCCTGATAAGGGTCGGTAACTGTGCTGATAGATATTCTGGGAGGTGTATCCTTTTTAAGCAGTCTGAGAATATCCTTCTCCATCAGCTTAACAGCATTGGTTTTCACATAAACATAATTGCCCCAGTTCTGATTTGTCTCTCCTACAAACCGGCCCATGAAACTGGCAAAGCAATACATGCAGGCAAACTGACACCCCGTATAAGGATTGATAACAAAATCCGCACTTGGAACTTTGGTTGGCGCAATAATCGATTTCGCCGTGGTTTCGTGAATTTTAAGCGCCATGATGTCCTCTAAATATTGGGTTGGTTTCGCAATGCGACCGCTAGAACAAGCCGGGTTGCCCGATAAGTTCCAGAAGCGCTGCTCGTATATTCCAGGCAAGGATCGCCGCCAGCGTTCCGGTGATCATGGCCGGAACGCCATCTTTCCAAGTATCCCATATGAGATGGCAGACAATGGCGCCAAGTGACGTTCCCAGCAATGCCAAAGCGCCCAAAGTCGCAAGCCAGGATCCTTGAAACCAAATCGCGATGGCGCCGAATAATTCGGCAAATCCAACAAGCGCCATGATTGTTCTATTCAGGCCATATTTAATGAACATGGCCAGCTGAATTTCGAATATTTTTTTCTGCCATCCTAATATTTTGATGGAACTGGCGAACAGAAAGAATGCGGATAATAGTAGAATTATAGCTTTTAAAAACATTACGGCCTCTAAGTGATATTAGCCTGATGATTTGAGAGGTGTTAGCGGCCCGTTCAAGTTCACAAACGGCTGACCTGGTGTTGCAATATTCGTCCAGACCCATCCTTTCTCAAAATCCTGAACATGGGTGACATTGGTGTCGTTGTTAAAAGGTTCCGACCAATAGACCATGTAGACATTTGGCCTGATTTCAACGCGCGTGATATCGACTGACCCCTTAAGAGCATTTGGGATTTCACTTCCATCTTCATCAATTTGAACAAATGACATATCAGTTTCTGATTCAAAATTGAGCTTGAATATATAAGGCGCTCCAAAGTTAACCTTGAAGCTATTACCGATGACTTGAACCATTTGATTTTCCTTCTCCATTTGAACGTTCTCCGTTTGAATGTTTTGCGCGGATTGACCGGAACACCCCGCCATTAAGACGGGGGTCATGAGCCAAAGCGATAAAAGTTTTATCTTCATTGGGTTCTCTAAAACTTGCCGTTTTCGTTTTTCCATTCAGAGCGGGACGGAATGGGCTGAATGATATCCCAGTGCTCGACAATCTGGCCGTTTTCGACACGGAACAGATCATAAAAGGCGACATGATCACCTTTGCCGAATTTACCCTCACTCATTGTCAGGACAAAATTGCCCTGCCCGAGCACTTTGTGAACTGTCTCATATTCCATGATCAGTCCTTGCTCAGCGAAATATTGCAGGGCCGCACCCAAGCCATCAAGACCATCGGCGATAGCGGAATTATGCTGGATATATTTGTTGGGATTTATATAGGTTGCCAGCTTATCCGCTTGCCCGCCTTGAAGCACATCTTTTACGAAATTTGCGACCAATTCTTTATTAGCCTGCGTCTTATCAAGGTCTGTAATTTCAGTCGCGCCATCAAATTGCGTGTGCCCGGATGGGTTAGGCGGTGTGATCTCTGACAAATTATCCCAATGCTCCACAATCAGGCCATCTTCGAACCGGAAAACATCAAACCCAGCTTTCGGCCCAAAAAAATCATATTTAGTATGAGCCACAACGTAATCGCCATCGGCAAACGCTCTGATAACATCTGCTTTAAACCCTTCGGGCGGCGCATTTTTCACCACCTCACCAAAACCGGCCAGGCCATCTCCCACGTCCAGATTATGCTGAATGTATTTATTCGGGTTGATATAAGCGACAGGTGCTGTGTCGCCTGTATTAAAGCTTTCCAGTAATGCTACGGCTTTTTCTGTATTCGTTGTCATTGTTTGTTCCTTTTGAGTTTCAATTGAATTCGGTGTTGTACAGGCTGCGACGAGAAACAGGCCGCTTGCAGCGAGTAATGATGTCATCAAATGTGATTTAGTGAGTCTTTTCATCTCTGGGTCCCTTTCATTTGTTTGGAGACTAGAAATTCCGCATCAATCCGTATATACAAAATATTCAACAACACTGTTCTATACTTTAAACAATAAAATCCCATGATCGACCAACTGAAATCTATAGCGATATTTGTAACGATCGTTGAGCAGAAGTCTTTTCGCGCAGCTGCAAAGAAGCTGTTTATTTCACCATCGCAGGTAAGCCTGCATGTCAAAAAACTCGAAGAACAAATTGGCGCGCCGCTTTTTTATCGTTCAACCCGCGTCGTTTCCCTCACCCGTGATGGCGAACGGTTTTATACAGAGTCCCGGAAAATGGTCGAAACCGCACGGAAAGCGCTAGCGATCTTCGGGTCTGATGCGAAAGAACAATTAACGGATTTACGTGTGGCCATACCTGACACATTAGTATCCAATCCTATATTTTCCAAAATCACGGACTTTGCCAAAAATCATACGGGCATTCGTTTAAACCTGATTTCCTCCGACATTCGAACCAATCTTCTACGCGAAGGTAATGATGTGGCCATCCGCATGGGAAGAATGATTGATTCCGACCTTAAAATGAAAAAGATCGCAGAGGACAAACGAGTTGTCATTGCATCTCCATCATACTTGGCCCAAAAACCAGAGCCGAAAAAACCTGAAGATCTGCAAAGCTGGGACTTTATAAGTTTTTCGGCCGTGCGCAGCGGATTCGAACTAAGACAAGGTAATCAGAAACCAAAAGTCATTTGGGGTAAAACTGTTGCACTGGCCGATTCTGTTCAATCGGTCCGAGGACTCACCCTAGCAGGTTTAGGCGTTTCAACATTGCCCTTTTACGAAGTGAAGCGGGATTTGGAAGAAGGTCGGCTGGAACAAGTTTTACCAGAATGGTCCGATCGTGACCTCGGAGTTTATTTGGTTTGGGCTAAAAATGCTGATCTTAATCTAGCGACTCGCGAGTTCATAAATTATTTAAGCTCTTAAACCCATTTGAATTTGAACGAGACATCTGATCCGCCTCATACAAAACACCCGGTCAAAGCCGGGTGTGATTTTGGGATCTAATATCTGTTAAATCTCTTATGGCGTTTTCTAAGGCCCTTACCTTTGCCGCGCCCTGGGTGCTGAGCGAACACAGGATGAGACTTTTTACGGCCATTGAAATAGTAATAAGGATCATTCCCTAAGATCGGCAGCGATACATAACCGTAATTTGCATCACGGTAACGGCGATAGGCACGTCCGTCATAATTGTAATATTCACCAGCACGGCCTTCATAACGGCGGCGTAAATAACGATCCCGATCATTGCCGGAAAGCTCATCCGCAATAACATAACCAAGCCCGGCACCTACAAGACCGCCAATGACGCGGCCTTCTGTTCTGGAGCCTCTATTATCAAGCTCGCCGCCAATCAGAGCGCCTGCTGCGCCGCCAAGAACTGTTCCGAGAATTTCATCCGTACTTTGGGCGTAAGCCGAGCTGGCGGAAAAACTAAACGTTGCGGTCAATATAGCCGCGCCGACCGTTTTTGTGATACTTAATTTTTTCATAGTGTGCCCTTTCTCTGTTAGGTCACGTTATAAATAGTCTCGGCGAGCAAATTATCTGTTCGCATATTGGCTTTATAAGAGACGCGAATTGAATTTGGACTGAATGCGAACTTAATATTCGGTTCATCTAACGAAACCCCCAATATTAGCGCGTGAAAATATGGTTTCACGCAGCGTTTCACGAACGTTTCACATGGATACACTCAGAAAATTCAGCCCTATTGGGCAAAATTATAGATTATTTTCATTGTACCAGTGACCTATGAATAACAAAAAAGTGTCTTGGGTTTGGGCGTGATTGAGATAAACAACCTTTATGAATGCTCTTATTGATCCATCAAAATTTACAGATCCTTTGATTACTGCCAAAGGCGACAAGCGCGCCTCTGTCACATGGGATCACCTCAAAACTTTATGGCTGAACACAGGCAGCCTGTGTAATATTGAATGTGCTAATTGTTATATTAAAAGTTCGCCCACAGCCGATCATTTTGTATATTTAACGCCTGACGATGTCTTGCCCTATCTTGACGAGATTGATGCCATGAAAATCGGCAAGGTCGAAATCGGTATGACCGGCGGCGAGCCTTGTATGAACCCATATTTTCCTAAATTATGCCAAATGATTTTAGATCGGGGCCATAGCCTTTTGGTACTTACCAACGCCATGAAGCCCATGATGCGCCCTCGCGTGCAAAAAGCGATTTTGGAATTAGAAGAGCGCTTTCCCGATAAGATGACCTTTCGGGTAAGTCTCGACCACTTCTCGGCCAAGGGCCATGATGCTGAACGGGGTTCTGGTAGCTTTGACATAGCTCTTAAGGGTTTGGATTGGCTGTCTCAATGCGGTCTCAACATGCATATTGCCGGACGGGCCATGTTTAGTGAAAGTGAAGCTGAGGCCAGAACCGGTTATGCAAAACTAATTGAGCGTCAGGGCTGGGATATAGATGCCAATAACGCCGCAGCTGTCATGTTATTTCCCGAAATGGATGAAAAGATTGATGTTCCCGAAATCACCACTGAGTGCTGGGATATATTGGGCATTCATCCCGAAAGCATGATGTGCGCTAATAGCCGCATGGTCGTCAAAAGAAAGGGCGCTGAAAGCCCGGCCGTTTTATCCTGCACCCTGCTATGGGATGACGATCAGTTTGAAATGGGATCTACACTTACGCAAAGCTTGACGCCCGTACAGCTCAACCATCCTCACTGCGCTAAATTTTGTGTCCTCGGCGGCGCGAGTTGTTCGGCCTAATCAGTCTTTAAAATGTTTTGAAAGCCGCAGGCCTTGTGCCTGATAGTGAGAGCCATTTTGCCCATAGAGGGTTTCCGGGTTAGATTGCATGGGCTCGAAAACAAGTTTCGCAACAGGCTGTCCGTGGCGCAGTAGAAACGGGACATCACGCCCTCGAACCTCAAGCACGGCCCTTGAGCCTGCCCCGCCAGCGGCTCCGACGCCAAATCCGGGATCAAAAAAGCCTGCATAATGGGCTCGGAACTCACCGATTTCAGTCGCAATAGGCGCCATTTCAGCCGCTTGATCCATGGGGATTTCAACCGCCTCTTTTGATGCCAGGATATAGAACTCTCCTGGGTCCAGAATCAAAAGGCCTTCTGGCGCTCTCAGCGGTTCCCAATAATCCTTCGCGGTATGGCCGCCAACATTTGATAAAGTCACAACGCCGCTATGACGCCTTGCTCTATACCCGATAATGGCATCAGTTCCGGACCCTTGAAGATCGATACTGACTGTTTGCGTTCCAAGAGCTTTATGCTCCCCTGATCTAAATCGTATCTGCACCAGCCTGTCGCCTGGCTTTACCAATATGGAAAAAGTACGCGGCGCAATTTCCACGTAAAGCGGACCTTCATAACCGCTGGGAATGGCTTCGAACGCCGTAGCCCCGTCACAAATGACCCGCGTAAAGACATCGAGACGACCTGTGGAACTTTTAGGGTTAGCGGCGGCCGACAGATCATGCGGCAAATTTAAAGCTTCCTGAAGCGGCACAAGATACACACATCCCGTTTCAAGAACTGCGCCTGCAGAAATGTCTATCTCATGCATTCGCACATCATCGAGACATTCCGCTATTGTTCGATTTTCACCCGGTAAAAAACTAGCGCGCAGGCGATAAGCTTTTTGACCAAGCCTGAGATCCAGACTGGCAGGTTGTATCTGGCCATCATCAAAGCCATTATCGGCCATTACTGATCCCGATTCGATCAGCTTGCTAATCGCTTGTTGTGGAAGAATCCCCTGTTTCATAGCCGTTTTCCTAACACTCCCTTCGCCTGTGGCAAGAATGAACTGTATTTTTGTTTTATTCACTGGATAACGGGGTTGCGTACCCGTCATCTTTCATAGATGTTCACCCTATCATCGCGGGGCAGATGTTGTAGAGGGAAACGGGCTGTGTACGAACAAAAAACAAAAGATGTCGTGGTACGGGTAGAACCAGATTTTCTGGCCGACCAATCTTCACCAGCGGATGATTGTTTCGTTTGGGCATATACAGTTGAAATCGAGAACCAGACTGCGACAGACCTTCAAGTGGTAGAGCGTTTTTGGAAAATCGCAGACAGTCGTGGTCAGGTACAAGAAGTACGAGGCTCCGGCGTCGTTGGTGAACAGCCAGTTCTAAGACCGGGCGAAGTTTTTCGTTATACATCTGGTGCGCCGCTCAGCGCGCCTTCCGGCATGATGCTTGGGAACTATTATCTTGAGACACCCGAGGGGGACCGCTTCGCCGTCGAAATACCAACATTCCTTCTGGATAGCCCCCACGAACCTCGCGGCCTGAACTAACTTTCCCCACAAAAAAACCCTCACCGAAGTGAGGGTAGGCTTGGGATATAATATGCACGGATTAAAGTGGGAGCTTCTAATCCGTAAAGTTAAATGAGTCTTCTCGTCTCAGTCTCACAATACCTTGCAAGCGACATGCCAGAAAAAATATCGTAAAATAGGGGATTTTTGGACGGCTTTAGCGTCTTGATGGATCAGTTTGGACACAATAGCGCCTAAACTGTTTCAAATTAGGACAAATTCTAGCGGCCAGTTTGAGGATAGCCGCGATTATAACTGCCATCATAAGGTTGCCCGGCATCACCTATAGAAGAACGCTGTAAATATGGATTAGCCCGCGTAAAACCTTCGATATAGTTAGGCGGGATATAAACCGGGATATCTCCGCCTTCCCAATCCAATATTGCAATTGATAACCCATCAAAACGCGCTGCATGCAAGCGATCCGCCGGAATATGCAAACTCAAACGCTCTTCCTTAACGCAGCGCTGATCAACATAGGTTTCCGTATGTCCCGCTGGATAATATTTCATAGCCGGGCGAATGGACTTTTTGGATTTAAACGCCTGATTGACGGATCGTGATTTGCGGGCCGTCATTGCGCGGCTTCGATTATTATTAGATCGAGACCTGTTTGAGCGATTGCTCTCGGAGCTATTATTACGGGATGCCCGTGTTTTATCAGGCCGCTTTGGCTCTTTCCTTCTGGTTTCAGTTCGTCTCGGTTCGGCCCGCCTGGGTTCACTCCGGTTTGTAACGTTTTGGGTTGTGATGTTGCGCGTGGGGGCATTGACAACCGGCCGCGATTGTTGACGCGGCTCCGCGCGGAGAGCAGAGCGCACAGAATTGCGACGGCACGTTGGCCCTGTGTTACGACTTGGCGTGACTTCCAGACGTCGATCATTTTGCTGATCATGACTAATGATAGGTGACCTGGAACGAGTTCTACGCACTGGGGCTGAGCGCACAGGAGCAGACCGTATGGGCGATGATTGAGACGATGTCACACGCGCGTCACGCGATCTTGTAATGGGCACGCGGCTGGGCGTGCGCGTAGCCGCCGGCCGGCCGGCGACATCTTTGATAGGGACCATGCGGCGAATAACAGGGCCTTTTTTAATAGGCAGAGAAGGATCCACACGGCTAGGCGGCGTAACACTTAACCGGGTATCGCCCAGCATATCAGCCCGAATGACATTTCGGGACGTCACAACACCTAGAGGTGTCGGCGTTCTCAAAACCGGCCCGCTCCTCACATCCCCATCGCGGCGGTCATCCCGCACTACGCGGTCATCATTGCCATCATGACGGTCTCGATCATAATGACGATCACGATCTCTGTGACGAGAGCGCCGATCTGCATAATACCGGTCATTAAAATATCCATTATACCCATAATAATTGTGACGCAGCCCCCGCCAGCTTCCATAACGGATACGATCCCGATAACTGTAATAATGGTCATGCCCGCGATAGCGGGGAAAATGACGATAGATACCACCAACATAACCGTAATTGTCGCCACGATAATATCCTGAGTCGTAAGTAATGCGGGTTATGTCGCGAGCACAATCCAGTGTCTGCACATCATAACTCATGACATTAACAGGCTCGCCATTCATAAAGACGGCATGTTCCAGTCCTTTAGCATCATAAGGGTCACGAGAGGCGGACGAGTACATGACAGAAACATCCAAATACGCGCCGCCGGCAATATTGGCCCCATCCCGGGAAATGCCTGTAGAAGCAGATCGCAGTAATGCCGAGCCAGCTATGCTGTTATCACTTTCAAAAGGGTCAAAGTTTTGCGCAATATATTCAGTTCGACCCGTGAGCGGGTCAAACCGCGCCTCTACATCTGCCGCAATTTGTTGCGGGGTTAACCCCGGTAAAGACTGAGAGGCACTAAAATTCGGAGATTGAGCGCTATAGCTTGTGTCAGCCTGAGCAAGTGCAAAACTGGACGCCGTTGCGGTCAGAACAAAAGCAAAAAATCGATGAGATATAAGGGTCATAGTACTGTCTATCATAGCAAGTCTGAGACCAATCTGAAAACTTTATTCATATTTTGTTCATATTTATACAGTTCGCTAAAACCCCTTCTTTTTCCCAAAGCGCAGCCTATATTACCCCTATGCCCATTGCTAAACTTAATCGATCTGTACTTCGCCTTAGTGGCAATGGTGTTCAGGACTGGTTTTCTGGCCTGATCACTAATAGCCTTTCAGGCCCTATCACCTTTGCAGCTTTACTTACGCCGCAGGGTAAAATCATCGCTGATTTTTTTGTTATTAAAGACAAGGATGACCTGCTGGTTGATACGGCGGCAAAGTTTGGTGATTTGCTAACTCGCCGCCTCGCTATGTATAAACTGCGCGCGCCGATTACCATAGAAGCCACAGATATGTCCGTTCACGCAGCGTGGGGCGGTATAGGCTCTGGGGGTTATACGGATCCCAGACATCCCGACCTTGGGCAGCGCATTTACGGCACTGACCTTTCAACAGAAGAAACCGGACAAGCCTATAATGTCCACCGTTTGGAACTGGGTATCCCGGATAGTGAATTTGACTTTGAGACTTTAGCCGTCTTTCCGGCGAACGTAAATATGGATTATATCAACGGTGTCGATTTCAAAAAGGGCTGCTTCATAGGCCAGGAAGTTGTCAGCCGCATGTACCGAAAAACCGAAGTCAAAAAACGAATGCGAGCCTTCAAATATACAGGTGCTTTGACGAAAAGCGAAATCACGCAAAACGCACGCATGGTTGGCGACATAATGCACAAACAAAACGGTTATGGCATGGCCATGATGAGGCTGGGTCGCCTCGTAACAAACTTGGCAGATGATCCCAAACCGCTTATGGTCGGAGACACTGAAATTCAGCTTCTGGACTTACTCTATGGACATTCGGCGTAACGACCCTCGCGATTTTCGCGCCTTTGCCGAACTGAACATAGAGTGGATTAAAGATTTACATGTGGTCGAGCCGTCCGATCAATATATGTATGATCATCCCGAAAGTTATGCCCAAAACGGAAATTCAATATTTGCCGTTATCATAGATGATCAGGTTGCAGGGGTTTGCGCTCTCAAACAAGATGAAGAGAACGAATGGGAGCTGACTAAAATGGCTGTCAGTCCTAAATTCCAAGGCCGCGGCATCGGAAAAGCTTTGATGGACCATGTGGAAAACTATGCCAAAGATAAGCTTGGTAAGAGCCGGATATATTTAATCAGTAATACAATTAATGCCGCCGCTATCCGGCTTTATAAACGTTGCGGTTGGATTGTAATTCACGAGGGCCCTCACCCCAGATATGCCAGGGCTGACATTGCCATGGAAAAACATTTATGAGCCATAATCCTGACCTTCCCCGCTGCGGCTGGGTTCCATCCGCTGACGAGCTGTATTGCAATTATCACGATACGGAATGGGGCCGCCCTATACGGGATGACAAAGCCTTATTTTCAAAACTCATACAGGACGGGATGCAAGCCGGCCTCGCCTGGATCACGATCCTGCGTAAGCGTGAGAACATACTCCGCGCCTTTCATGGCCTCGACCCGGATATTATTGCTCATTACACAGATAAGGACAGAGAACGGCTTTTAGCCGATGCTGGCATTATCCGGTCCAAGCTCAAGATCAATGCAGCTATTCACAACGCACAGATATTCATTCAAATGCGCGATGAGGAAAATATAAATTTTAGCGAATATCTCTGGGATTTCGTTGGCGGCGACCCCATCATTAATAGGTGGGCTCAGCGAGAAGATGTACCTGTAGATTCACCTCAATCTATCGCCATGTCAAAAGATTTAAAAAAGCGCGGTTTTAAATTTGTCGGTCCTGTCATTCTATATGCGTTCATGCAGGCCGTAGGCATGATTAATGATCATGAATTATCGTGCCACGCCTATGGCCCTCACAAAGGATAATTATAATACGATCAGAGCGAGGAATAATCCACTAACAATCAACATGGATAAAATACCCATATAATATACGTGGCGAAATCGGGTCCGGGAAATATGATCGGGCTCAAACCCAACCCGGATCATGAATTCATCAAAAGTTTTAGTCATATTACGCTCCGTGACGCAACATAACAAATTTTCAAGTCCTATATGTGACGAAAGTCACGTTAGTCCTCGGACTTATAGCCCTTCCTGTTCGAGGAAATCATCAAAAGCATCAAAGAACTGATCGCGAAACTCATCACGCTCCAGAAAGACTTCATGCAGAGCTCCGGGCACGACTTTAAAATTTATGCCTGCCGCCGCGGCGAAATCCCGGTTTGAAGCCGGGTCCACTATCGGATCGCCGCCAGCAGCCACAATCAATCCAGGTATTTTTAACTGCGACGCATTACGATTGACATAGCGCATGGCCCGCATAGCCTGCTCGATCCACGCAAATGTTGGCCCTGCGACACGAAGCTGGGGCGTCGTCGCAAAATATTTCGCCCATTTTTCAAATCTGACTTTATCCGATGTCAACTTATTGCCTTCAAACGGTACAGGAAAACCACCATCCTGCTTTTGAAAAGGCAGGTTCCGTTTTGCAAATCCCATCACTGCAAAAATACGGATAAACCATTCGGTAAGGCGTGTTTCAATATCATATAAACCCAGCATTGGCGCGCTGCATATAACGGCCGAAGGATTTAAAGCCCCGCTGATAATTGACATCAGAGCGACACAGCCTCCCATGGAATGCCCCATAACAATATGAGGTTTAGGCAGGTCCTCAGAGAAACTATCCGCCGCAAAAGCAAGGTCTTCTGCGTAATCCTGAAAATCTCCGACATAGCTTTTAAGCCGGTCCTCCAATAACCGATCAGACAGACCCTGACCACGGGGATCAATCATTAAAACTGTAAAACCGCGTCCGAGAAAATCTTCAACAGTTTCAAAATATTTCTCGATAAATTCTGTTCGGCCCGGGCAAAAAATAATGGAGCCGCGCGGGTCTTTTAAAGGGCTTTGTGCCAGCATAACCCGCAGGCGTACGCCCTCATGGTCCACATAGTAAAACCGGGCTTGTTTCTGAATGACAGATGGCAGCGCTTCGCCCATAGGACGCACAGTTTCCGCAGTTTCATATGTCTTGCGCCGCACCAATTATATCAACCCAGTTTCCCAAAAATAAAGGGGCCTTAATGGCCCCTTTGCAAAACAATATGTCAGTTTACATTGAGCTGAAAAGGCTTTGCAGCCCCATAGCAACAGACATGTCTCCAGCGACTTTCAACTTGCCAGACATAAACGCCATCATTGGATCCAGCTCTCCAGCCGCAAGTGCAACGAAATCGTCTTTAGTAACAGAGATCGTGCAATCCGCGTCATCATTTGACTCACTGGCTTCAGTTCCGGAAGCTAGAATTTGGCCATCATCACCAAAGTCAAACTTTACCGATTTGTCCAAACCGCCAGCCTTGGAGAGGGCCTCATTCATTTTTGCAATAATATCTGCATTTGTCATAGGGTTTCCTTTCAAAATTCCTTTGGTCTTCCTATACGGGAAAACCTGTAGTCATTTCCAGTAAAATCATTGATGGGTAATTTCGTTTTATAACGGCTTTCTAAATTTCAAAGTCGCCCGGTCACTTTCGCCGATATTTTTATAGGCTTCGGCGTTGAAATCCGTAGCCTCTGCTGAGCCCTCTTCCGGCGTTCGAGAGGACGGGGGCAAAGTCCAGACACCATAAGGGTGATCCGCCGTATCTTTTGGATTTGCGTTAATTTCACTGCTGCCCACAAATTCAAATCCGGCGTTAGCCGCAAGATCTTTCATATAACTTTCCTGAACATAACCGGTCGCGCCGCGTGGGTCTTGCAAAGACGTTTCAGGCAGGCGGTGTTCTACAACGCCTAATATACCGCCAGGTTTTAAAGCGGCGTAAAATTCCGCAAACGCCTGATCCGCATAGCCGCTCCCCATCCAGTTATGGACATTGCGGAATGTCAGAACAACATCAGCACTTTCGGCCGGCATGATCGCTCCGTGGTCTTTGCCACCAAACACGCCATATTCAATTATACCGTAAGTCTCAGCATCGCTGTATTTATCCTTAAACGCATTAACGCGCTCTATGGCTCTTTCGCCAAAACTATCCGGATACATAACAGCCACATAGGTTCCGCCGTTTTCATTCAGATATGGCGCCAATATATTAGTGTACCAACCCGGCCAAACCTCAGCGACAGTCTTATTCGGGCCCACTTCAAAAAACTCCAAAGTCTCTTTCGGGTTCCGGAACTTGTCGCGAGCGCGCTCTTCATCGCGGCGACTATGAGCTAACACATCCGCAAGGCTAGCCGGAGTCTGAACTTCGGCCTCAACAATCTTATTTGTAGTTTCAGCTGCGTTATTATTACAGGCTGTCAGACCTGTCAGAGCAACAACCAATGATAAAACATATGATTTTTTCAACGAAATCTCCCTTGGATTTTGAAAAGATATTATCTGCCAGTGAAGCTAATCCGAAACACACAAATTGCAACTCACTTATACGTGTAGATGCTGAATTGCGAATCCTTGAAAACTGTGAGACTGTGCAGCCATGGAACCGATATTCACCTATGGCGAAATAACCCTGACCTTAATGGAAATTATAGGTCTAATCACATTGGTCTTACTAACAGTGTTATTAACGCTACTTGCAACGCGGCGTTCCGCTCGGCTCCTGCAAGGGCATTTACAGGATATGAACCGCCAACAAACCGAACTTCAAGGCCGTCTGTCACAATTTGCTGAAGATGCAGCCCACCGCGAGACCAAAATGCGCGAAAGCCTCGATCAACGTCTTGATTCGGTTTCAGAACGGGTCGGTAAAAGCATTGTCGATACCCAGGAGCGGAATTCTCAAAACCTCAAAGCCCTGCATGAACGCTTGGCTTTGATCGATCGCGCCCAGAAAAACATAGAGACTTTATCCGGCGAAGTTTCGGGCCTGCAAAGCCTGCTATCCAATAAACAGGCGCGCGGCGCCTTTGGCGAAAAGCAAATGCAGGATTTGATTACAGATTACCTGCCCCCTAAATCTTACACATTTCAGGCAACTTTATCTAATCAGAAGCGCGTTGACGCGCTGATCCACATGCCCGGTGATCAAGGAGATGTGGCCATCGACTCCAAATTTCCTTTGGAGAGCTGGCGACGCCTCACTGACGCCGAAAATACACTGGACGAAGTTGCCGCCCAGCGCGATTTCGCCCGTGACGTCCAGAAACACATTAAAGACATTGCGGATCGCTACCTTATTTTCGGTGAGACCCATGATGTAGCTATGATGTTCCTGCCATCCGAAGCGGTTTATGCTGAGCTGCACACAAATTTCCCGAAAGTCATTGAAGACGGCTTTAAAAGGAAAGTTATGATCGTGTCGCCTACCACATTCATGGCCACGCTTCATACCATGCGCGCCGTCATGAAAGATGCCGCCATGCGTGAGCAAGCCCATATCATTCAAAAAGAAGTGGGACTTATGGCCAAAGATGTCAGCCTGCTGGATGACCGGGTCGCTAAACTGCAGCAGCACTTTAATCAATCTTCAGAAGATATCCGTAAGATCCGTATTTCCACAGATAAGATTACCAAACGAGCGGATAAAATTGACGCTCTGGAAGACAATATCGAACAGGCACCCACCACGAATATTACAGATTTCAGAAAACCGGAAAGAAAGGCGGGCTCATGATCTGGTATGATGGACGTCTGTTTCGTCCGGTCAGCACAAAAGGGCGCAGTCAGACCAGTTCAGAAACAATCTTTCAGTATAAACAAAAGGGCGATCTTTTAACCGGTAAATATTCCGGAGGAGAGATAGAATATGGTCACTTGATCGGCCTGGTCGATGAAAATGGCAATATTAATATGCGCTATCACCACATAACCCATGAGGGCTATCTTATGACCGGGAAATGCCGCTCGCGCCCGGAAGTGCTTGAAGACGGTAAAATCCGCCTTCATGAACGCTGGAAATGGACCTGTGGCGATTTTTCCAAAGGCACCAGTATTTTAGAAGAAATTTAGGCCTAAAATACGACGCCAACAGTATCGGCCCGCCGCCAACGTACGCTGCAGGGCACAGTGAAATTTTCATTCACGATCATCAGATTGAAATCCAGTGGCAATAATTCCGGCCTCGCAACGGTTAAAGTTGCCCCGTAAGCCGTTACATTTCGCAATACAGCATCATATATGGACTTCCCATCGTTAAAGATAATCTTGGACTGCTTAAAGGCGCGCGTACGCGGACGTGCCCGGCGCTCTTCTCTTGCCGTATTAATAGGCATATGTGTCTCCATTTGAGATCAAATTCTTTCGCAAGGTTTTTCCTGCAATTATCGAGCCAATTTGACTGTGATCTCTATGTATTTTAACCCCTCCTTAACATTGTTCAGGCGCTATAAGGGTGAAAAGAGGATCTCATGCATATCTTAAAAAGCCTATTGATATTATCTGTGCTGGCCCTGCCCCAAACCGCCATGGCTAGCCCCAAATTACAAGGCAGTTACGGAGATTGGAGCGTTTATACCCGTCAGGACGGGGGCGACCGCATTTGTTACGTGCTATCCAAAGCCAAAACGAAATCCCCTTCTTCAGTCCGCCATGGCGACATTTATTTTCTGGTCGCCAACTGGCGATCTGGCGCTGCCAGTGAGCAGCCCAGCTTTATGGCTGACTTTTCTTTAAGATCTGAAAACCCACCAGAAATACAGGTTGGGAACTCAAAATTCTCCATGTACACTTCGCAAAACGAAGCCTTTATCGATGATAATGGCGATGAACAGAGTTTACTGAAGAAAATGCGCGCTGGTTCCACCATGAAAATTAATGCTGTTTCAGGCCGCGGTACAAAAGTGAATTATAGCTTCTCACTAAAAGGCATAACGGCCGCCCTTAAAAAGGCCAAACAAAGCTGTTCATAAAGCTAGGATTGGCGCTTAGGGGGCAGTGCGGACATTAGGATACTACAACCCCAGTACTTCTTTGTCTGCAAACTTGTTGACATTGGGATCAGTCTCAACCCATTCTCCACTGTCATCAATCCATCCTAGATCAGAAAACAATTGAGCTGCTCTTTGATAATAAGCCGGGTTAGTTTCAATCTCATCGCGGTCATAACAGTGAAAGGTATAATCCGTGGCTTGAGAGGCTTTTAACGCCGCATATCTAGGCTCGGCTCGTTTGGTCTCCATGTTGTGAATGAAGACCACAAATCCCGTGGTAATGTCCCATGGCGCTATGGACCATTTTATCCCGCATATATAATTCACGGTATTGCAGCATGCGAAGATGTCATATGCAACTTTTGAAAATCCCCCTTTGCAACATGCTAAGAGTACGATTCCTGAATTTGAGAGCAAACCATGAACGCATAGTTCAGAAGAGAAATCTGCCCATTTTATATATTCTTTTGTCCCTGACATATCTGCGAGGAAACACTCCGTGTTTCCATGAGTGCATAGGTATATGTAATCGAAATTTAGGTTCTTTTTATGGTAGTCTTCAAATGAATTTTGCAGCTCGGCATATGACCCAATGCTACTTTCATAAACTTTCATTCCTAAGAGTTCGCAGTGATTTTTAATCAAATTGGTTTCACTGCCGCATACATCTTTGGATGCTTTTAAAAGTAATACATTTTTGGCCATGCTCATTAATTAGGAACGTCATCGACTGATTTCAACATTACTTTCCAAAGTCCGCTATGGGGATCGACGTTGAATTAGAACTTAAAACTAAAAACCCAAGTCAGCTTGCACGAAATTCACAATCAACCGAGTTTGGAGCGGCGGAGGCCAAAGTCTGTAAATGGGTGGTCCTTGACGCCCGCTTTTTCATATTGAAAGGCTAGGCCCATTTGAAGGCTACTGCCAATTCGTTCGGCCATGGCGTAAAATTTGGAGGCCTGTTCTGGTGTTACCGTATCATTCAGAGTCTGGGCAAACAGTGAAAGCCATCGACGGAAATGTTCCGGCGTAATCTGGCTAAGTGATGCGTGTTTCTGCATAGGATTGCCGTTATAGCGGCCCGTCTTTAGAAATATGGAAGACCAGAAATCTGCAATATGCAGCATATGGCTTTCCCAATCTTCATCATGAATTTTCGTTGCAAAGACCGGCCCTAATAGATCGTCCCTGCGCACGTCAGCATAAAAGGCGCGCACGACCTTGTTGATGTCAGCCTCTGTAATTTGAGCCGTCATACTCAAAACACAAATGGCAACATAATCACCACAGCCAAAATACCCCAGAAAATCATGTTCACAAATGACCGTAACACGCCGCCGTCATCCTCTACCGAGACATCCAGAGCATTGATCACAATGGTTCCGGGCAAGAGGAACAATTTGGCAAAAGCTCTTAAGATCGGCATGAAAATCTCTAAATTACACATTTTATTTGCGTATTTAATACAACTCTATTACACAAGGGTCAAGCGTCAGGCTGACACAGGGAAAGAGATGAACCTCACAACGTTTTCGGATTATTCTTTGCGGATATTAATGTATCTGGCAGCCCATAAGGGTCAAAAGTCCACGGCCGCTAATATTGCGAAAGCCTATGACATTTCTTTTCATCATGTGGCCAAGGCAGCGCAGTGGCTAACCCGTCAAGGTTATATCACATCCGAACGGGGAAGATCGGGCGGACTTTCGCTGGCCCTGCCTCAAGATCAGATCAATATTGGACATATTGTCAGGGAGGCCGAACATATGGCCGGCACGCCATTGGTTGACTGTATGCGTAAAGACGGCGGCCAGTGTAAGCTGCGGTCAGCTTGCGGCCTGACCGGAGCATTGGCCCGTGCGCAAAGCGCCTTTTATGATGTGCTTTCAGATTATACGCTCGCCGATATAGGCACTGAAAGTCCCGCGCTTACTCAATTGCTACAAAGCCATACTGCCTAAACCATTGGCAATAGTGCCAGCCCATGATATGGGCCGCGCCATGTCAAAAACCCTGATATCCAATACGCCGGAGCCCGTGACCGGCAAAATCAGATTGCCCGGACTGTCCCGCGCGCAGATCAGCCAGCATCTGGCGGATATGGGCGTTGAACCCAAAAAGCTCAAAATGCGTACCGCGCAGATATTTCAATGGATCTATAATTTCGGTGTCACGGATTGGAACCAGATGAGTAATGTGGCTAAGCCCCTCAAGGCAAAACTGGCCGAGCACTTCACACTGGATCGCCCGGAAATTGTCGAACGCCAGATCAGCGTTGATGGAACACGAAAATATCTGGTTCGTATGGCCCCCGGTATTGAAGTCGAAAGCGTCTTCATTCCAGATGTATCCAGTTCCGGCGCGCTGTGTGTCTCGTCTCAGGTCGGCTGCACTTTGACCTGTAAGTTTTGCCATACAGGGACGCAGAGACTTGTCCGCAATTTGACAGCTCAGGAAATTGTGCTGCAGGTCATGATGACCCGTGATGATTTGGGCGAATGGCCAACCACATTTGAGAACCGGAAACTTACCAATATCGTCTTTATGGGCATGGGCGAACCTCTGTATAATACAGACGAAGTCGCGCAGGCCATCGACATATTATCCGACGATACAGGCATGGCCATTGGCCGGCGCCGCGTCACCGTTTCCACATCCGGCGTCGTCCCTGAAATCGGGCCTCTGGGTGAGCGCACCAATGCTATGCTCGCTATTTCGCTCCATGCGGCCAATGATGACCTTCGCACTCAAATCATGCCCATTAACAAGAAATACCCGCTGGCCGATCTCATGGAAGCCTGCCGTAATTATCCGGGCCTTTCTAATGCGCGCCGCATCACATTTGAATATGTCATGCTCAAAGGGATTAACGACACTCCAAAACATGCCCGTGAATTGATTAACCTGCTTAAAGGCATTCCGGCCAAAGTTAATCTCATCCCGTTTAACCCCTGGCCAGGCAGTGATTATGAGTGTTCGGACTGGGAAACCATTGAACGGTTCGGCCAGATAATCAACAAAGCCGGATATGCTGCGCCCATCAGGACGCCACGCGGAAGAGACATCCTGGCCGCCTGTGGTCAGCTGAAATCAGAAAGCGAAAAAATGCGGGCTTCTGAAATCAAAAAAATGGAAAAACGGCGCTTGGCCAAATAAAAAACCTGTCTATAAGAGAGCCAACAAAAATAAAAGAGAGCACTATGGACGCTGCGCTGAACAGTCTGGCTACCGGGTTTCCAGCCCTGATCCTTTACCTTTTGGTTGTTACAGCAATCTATGTTGCCGGGCTGGTTATTTATGTAAAATTGACCCCGCATAAAGAATTAGAGCTTGTGCAAAATGGTAATATGGCAGCCGCCATATCCTTTTCGGCCTTGATTATAAGCCTGGCCTTGCCGCTCGCGGCCTGTATGATCCATAAAATAGGATTACGCGATGTGGCAGTTTGGGGAACAACCAGTCTGTTTTTACAACTGTTCTTATTCCGGTTCACTGAAATCATTATTCGCGGTATTCCCGAACGTATTGAAAACAATGAAACTGCTCCAGCCTTAGTCTTGGCCGCCTTTAAACTCGCCGGATCAATCGTGCTGGCCTTTGCCATTGCAGGCTGATTAGCATGAGGATTCCCGACTGGCTCATATATGGCTTGATCGTCTTTCTCATTTATCTCAATGCGACCCGGGCTTCACATGAAGATTTACCGCAACCGCCCCCGCCGCCTGAACTCGGGCCTTTACTTCCCAAGGAAAGCCCGCGGGACCCAACTGTTTTAGTTGATATTGAGGACCCCCAATCCGGAGTGGGAACGGCCTTTGCCATTGACGATCAGGGAACGTGGCTGTCGGCCCGCCATGTTGTCGATGGATGTGATAGCGTTGCGCTTAACCTTAGCCGGGGAAGAGCCATGAAACTCAAGGCCACAGTTTCAAAGGATAGCGACGCGGCCATCTTAACATCTGACTGGAAACGTCGGCCCTTGCCAACAGATTTTACAACACAGCGCCAGATCGGCGAACATGGTTTTTTCTTTGGCTTTCCACAAGGCAGGCCCGGTGAAGTGGTTGGCGCTCTGCTCGGGCGTCATAAACTCATAGTCCGAGGACGATATAATACAGAAGAACCGATTTTAGCCTGGACTGAACTTGGCCGCACGCGCGGTCTCAATGGATCACTGGGAGGCCTCTCCGGCGCGCCAGTTCTGGATAAAGACGGCGAAGTTGTCGGTATTGTCGCCGCTGAAAGCCCCCGCAGGGGCCGAGTTTATACAGTTGCGCCCAAAAATGTAGACCGCTTGATTAACTCTGCCGCCAAACACCCTCAAGAACCGATTGATGTGAATAAGTACGGAACCTACGCAGATGCCTATCGCCGGGATCGGCGGATTGCTCAAGTCATCTGTCTGGTAAAATAGCCACTATGCGCATTCCCTATAAATGGCGCAGAAAATTAAAGGGCTTCGGCAGCTTTCCCGTACGCTTACTCGCCTTCGGGCTTTTACTGCTGGGTCTGGGCTATCTGGCTGATCGTTATATTGCGCACCAACATTTGCCGTGGCGCCCTTTGGACTTACAAGCGCCCACCGGATTTTCAACCGATCTCCAGCTCTTAAGGCTTAGCTTGTCACCTTCGTCCACCTGTGCTGAACTGGTCGAAAGTGCAGATGATTTTATGACAATGAGGGCGGACCCGCACCGGGTTAAAGACCCTTGCGGCTGGGATATTGCACGGCATGTAGATGGCAGCGCCGCCGCGACTTTAAAACCCAAAAAAGTAACCATGCAATGTCCTTTATCGGCTGGCCTGTATATCTGGATGCGGGAAATCGATATGGCCGCAAAAACCCATCTGGGTAGCGGCGTGAAAAGCGTGCATCATGCCGGCAGCTATTCTTGTCGTCGCCAAGTCGGCAATAGTTCTGGTCAATGGAGTGAACATGCTTACGCCAATGCTTTTGACATTATGGGTTTTGAGCTGGATGATGGTCGGGTCATTTCCGTTCTAAAAGACTGGAACGGTGATAAGGACCGTAAGAAGTTCTTACGCGCAGCGCGCAAACAGGCCTGTAAGATTTTCCGGGTGACATTATCGCCGGATTTTAATGCTGCTCATGCAGACCATTTCCATTTTGATATGGGGCCAACGACCAGTTGCCGCTAGGCCGCTCAATCAATTATTGTCAGACCTCAGATAATTTTTTATCCTAGGCCTCGCGGAGAAACTTATGCATGTCATCATTTCTATCTTTGTTGCAATTGGCGCCATTTTGTTTTGGTTAAGTCGAGCCAGCCGTAACGCAGCCGACATTGCAGAAGCCGCTCAGGAAATCGGCAATATACCCCGCAAGATGCGATACCGTAAAAAGGCCGGTAAACAAGGCTTGGCTCTGGTCGAAAACCCCGTGGAAGCTGCCGCTGTTTTGATGATTTCAATCGCGCGCATGGACGAACTCGGCCGCATATCCGACACACAAACCGCTGCTATTGCCGGACAGCTGGAAACGCATATGCAGATAGCGCGCACGGATGCCCAAGATATGGTTGTTCAAATGCGGAGCCTGTCCCAATATCTTAATCAGGCTGAAAGCACTTTATACCCAATGGTTGATTTACTCCGAAATAAAATAAGTCGTGATGAAGCCGCTGAACTTTCCGCCATGTTGCAGGATATTGCCGTCACGGAAACGCCTATCAATCAGGATCAGATCAATTTCATTCGCCGTTTTGAGGAACGAATGGGGATTAGTGTTTGATCCGGCTTTAGTGAATATCCAGCGTCACATGATCTAAATCAAAACGGTCGACAAGCCTTTGCTTTATGCGAGCCCTTAGATCGGATCGATCCACATCGCCCGCCGCGACCACTTCAACGGTCATCATGGGGCGGCCATCCGTTAAAGACCAAAGATGAACATGCTCAACATCCTGAACACCCTCAACTTCAGTCTTTAGATCGGTCTCAATCTCAGTCCGGTTCAGGTTCTTTGGAGCTCCCTGCAATAATATATGCGCGCTATCACGGGTCACATACCAAGCGCTGCGTAAAATTAAAATACAGACAATAACCGATAATATTGGATCAATCGCCATATATCCGGTCTTCATGATGATCAACGCTGCCACAATCGCGGCGGCAGACCCTAGCATATCGCCCAACACATGAAGCACAGCTCCTCGAACATTTAGATTTTCCTGATCCGCACCGCTTAAAATATAAAAAACAATAATATTAATGACCAAGCCAGCTATGGCTACATAAAGCATAGGCCCCGCCAGAATATGACCTGGATCCTGAAAACGCTGATAAGCTTCAACCACAATCCAGATTGCCACCAGGAACAATGTTAAACCGTTAACAAAAGCCGCCAATACCGGTAGGCGTTCAAAGCCGTAAGTGTGACGATCATTAGCCGGCCTTTTGGCTAAAGCGAAAGCGCCCCACGCAAGGCTTAAAGCAACGAAATCCGTTAACATGTGACCTGCGTCAGCCAACAGGGCAAGAGAGCCGGAGATTAGACCTCCGACAACTTCTACGACCATGAACAATCCTGTCAAAACAGCCGCAAGAGCTATCCGTCCTTGTCCGGCTCCGCTATGACAATGATCATGATCGTGATGTGAACCCATATCAAAGAATTTTTAACGTGGTTTCTATAAAAGTATAGCGCCAATTTAACCTTGAAAAACAAAACATCCTTCGCAGAGGCCATTAAACTGATAATAACCTAATTCTGATAGCTTGTGTTTCATAATTACAAAACGATTAGCGTGGGGTCATGTGTTGTGGCATCCGAATATAACATAGCGGTCAAACGACCATCTGACTTGAACGCTTCTGAAGTAGAGGTGTGGACATCCCTGCGTGATGGTAATCCGGCCCTCTACAGCCCTTATTTTCACCCCGAATATACACGCCTATTAGGCGAATTACGGGATGATACGCATGTTGTCATAGTATCGCAAAAGGGCGTACCCATCAGTTTTTTCCCATTCCAAGGTCCGCAATCCGCTATAGGAGGATTTGCACGCCCCATTGGCGCGCCAATGACGGATTATCATGGTTTTATAGAAGCGCCCGGTCAAACAATTGATCATCTAGAAGTATTGAAACAAGCAGGTATAGGAGCCCTTCATTACAGCGCAATGATAGGTAACCAACAGGATATCTCTGCCTTTCATCAAGAAGAATTTCCCCTTTGTTTGATTGATCTAAGCGGCGGCGCGGAACAATGGAGGGCCGCACAGTCGAGCAGCTATCGCCGTACGCTGAAAAGTAATCGGCGGCGAATCCGCAAATGCGAAGAAGATATTGGCTCAAGACGAATAGAACTGCGTAGTCAGAACCGACAAGCCTATGACCAATTGATGAGCTGGAAACGTGAACGCCTTGCTGAAACCGGGCGGTATGACGTGCTTTCAGCGCGCTGGACGTCCAGCCTTCTTGAAAGACTCTGGCTCAAAGAAGATGGCTTAAGATGTGATTTACACGTTTTATATCTCGGCGACCAACTCGCCGCCATGGATATGGGGCTGACTGATGGTGTCACATTTCACAGCTGGATGGTCGCTTATAATCCAGAGTTCCATTCATATTCACCCGGTACGCAACTCCTTGAAATTCTCATCGATGAAGCGGAAAATCTTGGGTATCGGTATGTTGATCTAGGCGCTAGTCAGGACAGCTATAAATCCGTCTATGCTGCAGAAAACCGAACGGCGCATTCAGGGTTTTTACCTCTTGCCGGACCGGCAGCGACCTTGAGTAAACTGTACGGCGCAGCCGAAAAGTTCGGCGAGAAATCTTTAAATGATCTTCCAGGTAAATTACGGCGCCGCTATACGCAAATTGCAGACTGTGACGATACAGTTTCCGGTCGGGCCAAAGCCATGCTGGACGCTGTGCGTACCGGCGGCTCTCGTTAGCTTACACATTCAAATACACATACCAAACAGCCAGCATCAGCAAACGGGCCATTATACCCGTACGCGTAACAACGCCTAGCGCCAGGATCACAACTGGCATAATAAATGTCAAACCAATCATATCCGGCGTAAATGTCATAAGATTACCTTTCATCACGCCGTTGATCACGGACGGGATTAACAGCAGAGCCGTAAACAGAACAATCGACAACCAAGTCATGAAAAATTGCGAACCAAGACCATTTGGCAGGGTTACTCTAAACTGTCGGTTATGACGTTTTTCCCAAAGACTGCTCTGATGTGAAATCAGAAATATCATGACCAGCATGAGCGCTGGCCCAACCGCTTTGCGAAATGGCAGTATAAAGCCGGATATAGATATCCCGACCAGAACTAATCCTGCCCAACCGCTAGGGACTAGTTGTTTCAAATTGGTTCGGATGAGCGGATGTATTGCGCCCAGGCCTGACAGAATCGGTGTCATAGCTAACTGTCCTAACGGGTCTAAACCAGACAGAAGACGCGCTATTATTCCCTGGCGTTTAGTTTTGAGCTTTATATTTCGAGGTTTAAATATAACAGCAGCCACACACATGGCGCCCAGTGACACAATCAACCATAAAAGGCGCGATATTAGAAAATCCGGTTCACTGATCCCCTTCACCGGATCCAGATCAATAGCCCCATTTGTTGTGGGTCCAGCGCCAACACTTACGGAATGCAATACAATATCTGTTGATCCAGAAATAGAAGATGCATATCCAAAAATATCCTGAAATGGACTTCCGCCACCATTTGAAAACTGAGTGGCCGCCACTATAATACCCGCCATCCAAAATATAAAGAAGAGCACATCGCCCCAAGCCCCGCGAAGCCAGGGCCGACTTTGCATTAACATGCGAAACCCGGCAATCAGCGCCAAAGCCGGAGCTGCAATGACGAAGATTACTAAAAATGTATCCAGAGGACGAATAGATGAAAGTGGTAAACGGAAAAGACTTAAGATAAGGCCGCAACACCCACAAAGAAGAGTAAGAGCCATAAAACACTGATATCGGCCATTCCCTGCCCAAGGTTTCGAGCAAATCTCCGGGACGGCGTGACCGCATCGATTTGCCAAGGCTGAACCCGTGTAGGACCCGCTCTTAAGAAAATATAAGCTAGCGGCGTCATTAACAGCGCCGTAACAACACCTAATTGAAGGCCCATAACGCTGGAGCTGGGCTCAGGGTAATGATTGTTTACGGATAAGGTCGAATAACCGGCATCCGGCAATGGAATGATATAACGCGCTCCGATCATTGTCCCAAGGATTACAACCCACAGAGCCGGACTGCGTAAGTGACGACTCCACTGCTGCTTAAAGAATGTTGCAAAAGCACTCATGAGGTTTGCGTAAGCTCAAAACGATCAAATTGAAAATCCGACAGGCTGTCTTCCAAATGAGTCGTCATAATTATGACCGCTTGACTGGCATGTTCAAAAATTAGCTCATGGACACTTCGCGCAGTTTTTGGATCGAGTTCGGCCGTTGGTTCATCAATGATCAAACATTCTGGTTCTCCCAGAAACGCCTGAGCCACTCCAAGCCGGCGGCGCATCCCGCCTGAAAAACTTCTTATGGATTTATCAATATCCCGCAATAATCCAAGACGGCCCAAAATAGCATGACTTTGCGCTATGGCCGGCTTGACGTGAATAGATTTCATAGCCGCCACATGCAGCATGAAATCTCCTGCACTCAGGTCTTCAGGGAAATCAATGATCTGAGGCGCATAGCCTAATATTTTTCGAAACGGTTTGAGGTTCTTTCGAATATTTTGCCCTCGCCAGCAAATTTCGCCGCTGCTGGGTTTTTCTGCGCTGGCGCAGAGCCTCAAGAGAGTGGACTTACCCACACCGCTTGCTCCTGTCATGATAGTAACCCCTACAGGAAAAGCATGTGTCAGATTATTGAAAATGGATTGTTTCTTATATCGCTTCCCTGCAGATTTTAATTCAAGCATATTATGTCCTAAATAGAAAACCCGCCATATAGGCGGGCTTACAAACTACCAGATTTTCACCCGTTTTTCCGGCGGTAGATAAAGAGCATCACCCGGTTGCACATTAAAAGCATCATACCAGGCATCAAAATTTCTAACGATACCGTTAGCGCGATATTCACCCGGACTATGAGAATCGCTTTTCAAACGGTTGCGCAGCTCATCTTCACGAAACTTACGCTTCCAGATCTGGCCATACGCTAAAAAGAAACGCTGATCACCTGTAAGGCCGTCAATAACTGGGGCCGGTTTTCCGCCTAAGGACTTTTTATAGGCGGCATAGGCCATAGTCAGTCCAGTGAGATCGCCAATGTTTTCTCCAAGCGTGAACTCACCATTGACAAATTCTCCAGGCAGGGCCTCAAATTCGTTATACTGAGCAATTAATTGATCCGCCCGGGTTTTAAACCCGGCAGCATCCTCTTCTGTCCACCAGTCTCTCTGTTCGCCATTGCCGTCTGTCTTGCGGCCTTGATCGTCAAAACCATGTCCCATTTCATGACCGATTACTGCGCCGATACCGCCATAATTAACAGCAGGGTCTGCATTAGGGTCAAAGAAAGGAGCTTGCAGGATAGCTGCAGGGAAAACAATTTCGTTCAAAGATGGCCTGTAATAGGCATTCACAGTTTGCGGGTTCATACCCCACTCACCACGGTCAATTGGCCCACCCAATTTGCCGATCATATCATTCCACTGCCAAGCATTGGCTGATTTTATTGTACCGATCAAATCATCCCGATCCACCTGTAAGGTAGAATAGTCCGTCCATTCGTCAGGATAACCGATTTTTGGATTAAACTTGCGCAATTTTTCCTGCGCTTCAACTTTTGTTGCTTCGCCCATCCATTCCAGATTATCGATACCGTCCTTGAAAGCCGATCTCAGGTTTTCAACCAGATCGTCCATTTGCTTCTTAGCATTGGGCGGAAAATGTTTTTTGACATAAACTTTCCCAACCATTTCACCCATATAGCCATCAATCTGGCCAACGGCGCGCTTCCAGCGGTCTCTTTGTTGTTCCGTACCCCGAAGCGCTTTTCCATAAAAATTAAAAGTAGCCTCATCAATGCGAGACGGCAGATAAGCAGCATGCCCGATCATATAATGAGCGATCATATAGTCTTTTAAAACTTCAACCGGCGTTTCGTTAAATATCTTTGCAGAGTTTTGAATAGCGTCCGTTTCGCGCACCACAAAAGCTTTCTGATCACCAAGGCCCGATGACTGTAACATGGCGTCCCAAGGAAAGCCTGGAGCAAAGTCCTTCATTTCCTGAGTCGTCATTTTATTATAAGTCAGACTGCGGTCCCGGCGTTTTGTCGGTGTCCAGTGCACTTTGGCCATTTCGGTTTCAAATGCCATCACCGCTTCGGCCCGTTCACGCGCATTGGGCAACTCAGCTTCGCGCAGCATAGTCGTCAGCATTTCCACATAGGCTTCACGGTAACCGGCAAATTTTTCACCTTCATCCAGATAAAAATCTTTGTTAGGCATACCGAGGCCAGACTGGGTGACATAAAAAATATAGTTTCCGATGTCCTTGACATCCACATCGACCCAACCGGCCACAGGCGCATTAACCCCCATAGTCGGGTCACCCATAATTGCGGCTATGTCAGCTTTTGTTTTGGCGGCCTGAATACGCTTTATGTCAGTGGCAGCGACAGCTGTTCCATTAATTTCAATAGCATCCTGATCCATAAAGGCTGCGTAGAAATCACCGATTTTCTGTTCTTCAGTACCTTTAGCCGCCTTTTTTGCCGCAGCTTCTTCAATAATCTTTCTTACATTTTCATCAGAGCGATCAGCCAGAATACCAAATGACCCATAATTAGATTTATCGGCAGGAATTTCCGTATTTGTGAGCCATGTTCCATTGACATATTCAAAGAAATTATCCCCCGGCTTAACAGCCTTATCCATATCTTTGAGCTCGACACCAAATGTGCCCAGCTCAGGCGTAGTGGATACCTGTGTAGTTTCTGTAATTTTGGTCTCGACATTATCCGTTTTTGTGACCGTATCTGAGCCCTTACAAGCGGTCATCATCAACACCATTGCGCTTGGCACAATCAAGTTTTTAAGTTTCATGCTATTATTCCTTTGTTGTAATCAATTACGATATTTATTCGGCAGGGGCAGCCTGAAGACCTTTAGGCTGTTCTAGCATTTCTGCGTCAAACTCTTCCAAAGCCAGGGCAATATTCGGATCATATTGCGTGCCTAGAGGCGATTGTTTTTCGCCGCGCCACAAACTTTTGGCTAAACGACTAATATCCACGCCAATTCCGTACATGGCCGGCACGAGCATCAATGTCAGGAAGAAGTCGAACAAGACTCCAAAAGCCAAAGCAACCACCATCGGTTTCAAAAACTCGGCCTGTGTCGACGTTTCAAATAAGATCGGCATAATGCCCATAAATGTCGTCACCGATGTGAGCAGGATGGGCCGGAAACGCGCCACACAAGCATCCAGCATAGCCTGATAGGCTCCAACCCCTTTGGATCTGAGACGGTTCACATAATCTATAAGAACAAGGTTATCATTCACCGCCACACCCGATGCCGCAAAGAAGCCGAACATGGACATAATCCCGAATGGAACCTGAGTTACAATATTGCCGAAAATCATACCAACCAGCGCAAAAGGTATAGCGATCATAATAAGTAGTGGCTGTGCGTAAGATTTGAACGCGATGGCCAGCAAGCCATACATTAAGAACAAAATCACAACACCCGATATAGATATTTCCTTCATGAAATTGGTTTCGATCATATCATCACCAACCACTACCCGTTCAACACGCGGATTGCGCAGTTCCCATTGCGGGAAAAATTCCTCATCCATATCCTTACGAATTTTAGCAACTTCGTCCTGGCCTCCGCGAACGCGAGCGCCCGTATATTCAACGCGCTTGCGATCCCGCCTACTGATACGGGTTACGCCTTCTGCAAAGCTCACATCTGCCACAGAATAAAGCGGAACTTCGACACCGCTTGCCGTTCTAATCCTCAAATTCTGAAGACTATCTATGGATTCTCTGGCCGCTTCTGGATAGCGCACCATGACCCGAACATCCTCACCGTTTCGCGGCAGGCGCTGCACTTCGCGGCCATAAAAGGCTTCACGAACTTGGCGCGTTACATCCGATAGTTTTAGCCCCAAGCTTTCAGCATCAGGCTTAAGGTTAAATTGAATTTCCTGAGCCGATGATTCTAATCCATCCCAGGCAGAGGGTACCGAGCTATAGGTTTCCAGCTCATTTTTAATTTCCAAAAGCGCCTTTTTAAGATCTTCCGGATAAGCTGAAGCCACGCCGTAACGAACCCCGCCGCCATCACCGCTTCCCCCTTCGGTAACACCATAATTTACGCGATAGGCGTCAGGGATTGGGCCAACATATTCTTCGAGTTTATCGGCAATCATTTTTGTGGAAATAGAGCGTCGATCATTTGGATCTGACAGGCCTAAGAAACCCTGTACTTGCCGGCCATCTGTAATGGTTCCGGGTTCTGTAATGAGATCAAAATCAACCCCGAAATCCGCCAAAGCATTTTCATTAAGTGCCGCTATACCTGCATCGACCTGCTCACGTACCTGGTTGCGACGTTCAAATGTAGTACCTTCAGGAAAACGCGCCGAGAAGGAAATCATATCACCTTCAACTTCTGGAACCATAGCCGTAGGCGCAATACCGGCGCGCAGCAATCCAAGTGACATAAAGAACAAACCGACAAAGACGGCCAGAGTGATATATCGAAACCTGATCAACATAGCGACAAAAGGCCGGAAAATATTGGTGGCAAAAGATACAAGCGAATCCGCAATACGTTTTTGAAAGCGAGCCAGTGGGCCTAAGGCTCCTTCACGGCGCTTTAAGTGACGTAAGTGAGCCGGTAGAATGAAAAAGGCTTCTATTAATGAGAAGATCAGGACTGCAATAACCACAAGGCTGATCTGCGCGGTCATAGATTGAATAGGTCCCGTCATTAATAAGAAGGGAATAAACATCATGATGGTTGTGATAACCGCAAAAAACACTGGTTTAGCGACCATATTGGCACCGCCAATTGCGCCGCGCTCAGCCGGAATGTCGTTTTCAACATGAAAGTAAACAGACTCGCCAACCACGATAGCGTCATCCACCACAATCCCGATCACCAATAAGAAGGCAAATAGGGAAATCATATTCAGGGTAATGCCGATATATGGAGCAATCGCCAAAGCTCCCGCAAAAGCAGCTGCAATACCTATTGTCACCCAAAGAGCTACAGCAGGCCGTAAAAACAGCATCAGAATGATTAAAACCAACACCATGCCCGATAAAGCATTACCGCTGATCAAACTCATACGGCTGTCAAACATGGTTGAACCATCAAACCAGATACTGAACCTTACATTTGGCGGAAGTTTTTCATTGGCTGTTTTTTCAAACTTTCGGAGGGCTTTGCCAGCCTCAGTGATATTCATCTCGTCTGGAGATAAAACCATGAAAACGGCCGCCGTCTCGCCTTTAAAAGTGGCCGCAAATTTATCAGTTTCAAAGCCATCGATTATGTTAGCGATATCCTTAAGACGAATAGTGCCGCCTTGTGCAGTTTGGCGAATAATAATTTCTTCGAACTCCGCTTGAGTATTAGCCAAAGAGCGGGCACGTAATTGCAGATTACCCCCGGTCGTTTCCACTGTTCCCGCTGAAAGGTTTACGGATGAGCCGGAAATGGCGCTCGCAACCTGACTGAAAGTCAGATTATATTGACGCAGCGCATCTTCTGAAATTTCAATTGTGACCTGCTCGGGTATTTTAGAAATTTGCTGCGTGAGCTGAAGGCCTGTCTCGCGCGTAATATCCAGACGTAAATCATTAGCCATACGCTGTAAGGTCAGACGGTCAATGTCACCATGCAGTGCCATATACATCATATCAGGACGGGCATCCCAACGGAAAACCTGTGGACGAAACGCATCGGGGGGTAGATTCTGGATTGTATCTACGCGGGCTTTAACTTCATCTAGAAGCTTTTCGTAATCGACCCGCAATTTAGTTCTGATATTGACATTACCACTGCTTTCGCGGGCACTGGACTCGATGTAATCGATCCCGTCTAATCCGTCGACAGCCTCTTCAATGCGAACGACTAATTGCTCTTCAACATCTCTGGGTGATGCCCCCGGCCAGCTAACGGATACAGACATGCCGTTAATAGTGGTTTGCGGGATGAACTCCCGCTCCATTGTGTTATAACCGAAAATCCCTGCCACAAACATGGCAACCATCATAAGATTGGCAGCGACCGGGTTTTTAACAAACCATGCGATTAGAGACTTCATGTCAAACTTTCCGAGCGGCTATTCTCCGCTCTCTGCACTATTATTTTCAGGCGTAGCAGATTCTTCCGTATCCGCTTTTTCGTTATTTTCTTTATCCTTGTCCATCCACTTTGGCTTTGGCGGATCAACGAGTACTTTTGTTGGATCATTTGCGTCTAGAACCTTGAGCGTCATACTGGTCCTGGATTTTTCCATGGGTGAGAGAATAATTAATTCCCCAACTTCAACACCGGACGCTAACACGGCACGCTCTGGTGATGTATCGATAACCTTGACATCACGAATTTCCGCCTTGCCCTTATCATCGACAACATAAACCTTATCTTCAGGACGAAGTCCGTCACGCGGAAGAACAATTACATTCTCGATCAAGCGGCCATTAATTTCGGCTTGGACGAACAGTCCGGGTGCCAGTGGCATATTCAGATCCGAGAGCCCCTTACCATAGGGGTCAAAAACTTCGGTAATCGCAAATAGAGCACGCGTCTGCGTATCATAACTACTATCCGTTCTCATGATACGACCATCCCAGGTCTGCTGCCGTCCGGCTACAGTTGCCATCAGTTTAACAGCAGGTGCGCTGGCTCGGTCTTTGGCTACAAAGGCAATAGGTAAATCAAGCTTGGCAAGATCCGCATCGGTTAACGCCAAACGCACTTCAAAAATATCCGTCGAAAATATACGCCCCAGTCGTGCGCCGGGGCCAACAAATTGACCGATATCAGAACTTTTGGATTTAACACGCCCACTAAAAGGAGCTCGCACAGCCGTTCTTTGCAATTGAAGTTTCGCCGCCTGCAGCTCCGCATTGGCAGCTTGAAGCGCTGCTTCGGCCCGTTGACGCTGCGGCTTCCGTAAAGCCAATGCTGTCGGCTCGCCTGTACCCAGTTCTTCAAAATCACGCCTTGCAATTTCGCCTTCAGCAATTTCCTGTGCCAGAGCTTGCTCGGCTTGCGCCACACCAGACTCAGCCCGAATAACCGCGATTTTATAATCAGAATCATCAATTCGTATAAGCGTTTCGCCTTTTTTAAATAATGCCCCATCAACAAAGTTAGGCGAAACATACACAATCTTGCCGCCAACTTCCGGAACCAAATCAATCTCGGTGCGCGGACGGGCTTCACCCTGTGCCGTAACCCTTAAAGTTACATCATCCTGTACAGCATAATCGGCAACAACCGCTAACGGATTAAACGCCCTTTTCTTTTCTTCTGGCTTTGAATTTAAACGAATGAGTAGCGCCGTTAGTCCCAAGAAGCCCACAACGAGCAAAACCGGCACAAGAACCATTAATATCTTGCGGCCGATTCCGGTATTCCGTGTCGCACCTGCTGGTGCTCTATTGTTTTGTTGCATATTATATATCCACACAGGTCATCGAGCGCTTCAGTTAGAGCCCGATGTTTTCATCTCCATAAATACCGCCGCCTAAAGCTACATGAAGCCGGACACGGTTTGCCAAACGCTCTTTTCGCGCACTGATCAACTGGCTTTCAGAAGAAATACGCCGAGATTGCGCATCAAGCAACTGTAGAATTGTTGCAAGTCCTTCGGCATAGCGGCGCTCAAGGCGCGCTTCAGCTTGTTGGGCTTCTTCCAAGGCCACTCGCAAGGCAGATTCCCGCTCTGCCAGACGCTGCTCTGCATCCAATGCATTTTCGACTTCCAAATAAGCCTGCAATACGGCGTCAGCATAAACTTCTGATTCACGCAATAAAAAGGCTTCTTGCTGGCGGACATTGGCCTTCAAGGATCCGCCATTAAATATTGGCTGCGTTAGGTTAGAGGCCAGACTGGCAACTAATGACTTCAAATCAAACAGACGTTCCAGTGAATTTTGGCCAGATGTCAGAGATGATGATAATGACAGTCTTGGCAATAAAGCTTTACGAGCAATATCCACACTCAGGCCTGATGACTTCAAGCGCCGCTCTGCAGCCAGCAAATCCGGACGTCGCGTCAACATTTGCGCCGGGAGACCTGCGCCGGTAAAATTAGGGAGGGGCGGCAGGTCCGCTGCCGCATCCAGCGCATCTGCCGGATAGCGCCGCATTAAAATTTCCAGGCCGCGCGCCAATGCTGCAACCCTTTGCTTACGGCTTGCCTCGGTAGCTTCGGCACCTGCTACTGATGAGCGCGCAAGGCGAACATCACTGGATCCCGCCACGCCGCTCTCGAAACGTCTTTGAGTCAAACGCAAGGCTCGCTTTTGTGTCTCGACATCTCTTTGAGACAACTCAAGCAATAAGCGGGCTTCTATGAGATCGAACCAATTTTGCGCCACCCGGGACGTCACCGCAAGACGAGCACCAGCATAATCTGCCTGCGCCGCCGTGACATCTAACTCACTGCTATTAACCTGATCTTTCAACCGGCCCCATAAGTCCGGTTCCCAATTGGCACTTACAGACGGGCTTAAAGCGGTTGAAGAAAGATCACCAAAGTCCCCATCCCCCTGATCCCCGAAAAGATCCAAACCCAACTGACGGTTACTGGCGGTAAAACCACCTGTCACGGTCGGGAGACGATCCGCCTCGGATATATCAAGGCGCGCTCTGGCCGCTTCATATAGGGCACCCGCTGATCTGATTGATGTATTTGCCTCTAAAGCCTCTGTGACCAATTGGCTTAAAACAGGATCATTGAAATCAGCAATCCAGTCCGTACTTGGAAGTTCGTCAGGCGCATATTCCGACCAATCCTGTTGTGGCGGCTCAGCAATTTCACTCACAACTGGTGTAGGCTCTGGCCTGATATCCAGTGTGTTACATCCCGGTAGCAGCACTAAAGCTGTCGCGGTCAACCACATCACACGCATAGTCTTTTCTCCTTGAGCCCATGGATAATAGAAAAATGCCGAAAGTCAATTATTATTTATTGAAAAACGATAATAAACGAGACTGTGATTAATATATCACATTGATTCATCAGACCATGCGGAAAATAGCTTTCAAGCCAAAGACATATGACTGTATAAGCCTTATTAGAACGTAAACATTGAGCATTATGGGCCCCAAAAAACTTATATCATTATTACTAACTTTTGTGATTGGCTTGGTTCTCTTGCGAATTTTACCGCTTGGTCTTGATTGGATTAAAGCCGGCATAGCGTCTATGGTAGTTGTCACTATCCAATTATTTAGTGATTTGTCTCTCGTAAATTCCAGCCCAGCTTCAAATGAAGCTAATGGCCGCTTGCCCACATTACGCGGGGAAATGCGCCTCGCCGCATCCCTTCAAGAAGCGATTATCATCATAAATGGGCAGCAGAAAATGATTCATATCAATCCAGCCGCTCATGAACTTTTTCCAAATGCCCGCACCGGTTCATCTGTTGCAACGCTTACCCCGGACGATGTAATCGAAGACCTGACCCAAAATGTGTTATCAGGTCGGCGCGTGGAACCACTAGTATATCAAATTCATGATCCGGTTGAACGCCATATTCGCGTAACGGCCTCGACTTTAAAAACGACAATAGAGGACTCCGCAGCACGCCGCGCCATAATAGTCTTTTATGATGTCACAGACTTAGAACGGGCCAATGCCATGCGCGCTGATTTTCTGGCCAATGCCTCGCATGAGCTTAAAACTCCGGTCGCCTCACTACTTGGGTATATTGAAACCTTAAACGGACACGCCAAGAACGACCCTGAGGCCAGAACTAAATTTCTGGGGATCATGCAACAACAGGCTGAACGCATGCAGCGTCTGATCAATGATATTTTATCACTGCGCCGGATTGAACTTTCCGAGCATAAAGCCCCGACTGAAACGGCGGACTTATATCTTGCTGTGATTGCCGCACGCGAAGCTGTCACGCCCATGGCCGACGCCAAAGACATCCAGCTGCTATATATCGGACCAAAAGCCTTATTAGTAAAAGGAACGCAGGATGAACTGGTGCAGTTGGTTTTAAATATCATTGATAATGCTATTAAAATCAGTCCGCCAGGCAGTGAAGTGAGACTGAACGCCGACCTGATCCATGACTGGCAAGCCGAGCTTGCCTTTTCGGGCACGCCTCTAAGCGATAGCAGCGCGCGCCGACGTATTGTCAGCCCACCGCAAACAGGTATCGCCTATGCTCAGCTTCGTATACGCGATGCAGGTCCGGGATTTTCAAAAGACCACATGCCCCGGCTCTCAGAACGATTTTACCGCATTGCCGGTGATCGTAACTCTCAGGAAAAAGGCACAGGGCTTGGCCTTGCCATCGTCAAACATATCGTCATGCGACACAGAGGCGGCCTGATGATCGAAACGGCACAAAAAATAGGTACAGAATTTACAATCTTGATTCCGGTCTCTCATAAAGACGGCACCCCTGACACTTTGCATGATGCGGATAAAGATCAAGTTTTACTAAACTTCACAAATCTGTCATAAAAGCTTCATGGTCAAAACGCACATAACCTTACCATGAAACCGTATATTTTAATTGCCGAAGATGAAGATGCTCTGGCAACTTTGCTGGAATATAACTTCAACAAAGAAGGATATGATGTCACCATTGCCCGTGATGGAGAAGATGCCCTTTTGCAAGCCACGGAGCGGACGCCAGACCTGATTTTAATGGACTGGATGATGCCTCGGCTTTCAGGTGTTGAGGTTTGTCGCCGACTACGCAGGCGATCTGAAACCCGGACTACGCCTATCATCATATTAACCGCCCGCGGCGATGAGACTGATAAAATCACGGGACTGGATTACGGCGCTGATGATTACGTGACCAAACCATATTCCATGCCGGAATTACTGGCTCGCGTGCGGGCAGTTCTGCGCCGCGCTCAACCCGAAATTCTTGAAGATATTATCCGGCAAGGCGACATCGAAATCGACACAAAAGCTTTTCGCGTTCACCGCAAAGAACAGGAAATTCACCTCGGCCCGACCGAGTTTCGCCTGCTGGATCATTTCCTGCGTCACCCCCGCCGGGTTTTTTCGCGGGAACAATTACTGGACGCCATCTGGGGCCGGGATGTTTATGTGGAAGCGCGCACAGTTGACGTTCATATCGGCAGGCTGCGCAAAGCCTTAAAAAAAGCCGGCGGGCACGATCCTATTCGGACAGTGCGCTCAGCCGGCTATGCGTTTGAGCCCAGCCAATAGCCAGGCGAAATCTTATTAAGTAATATAACGGGTTGGACGACGCGGCGGCAACGCCTTGGGGCCCGAACCGCGGCGGCGGCTTGGTTGATAGGCAACATTGCAATGCGCTTCGCAATAAGGTTCGCCCTGCTTGTTTTTGCGACCACAAAAACGGAAATCATCAGCCATTGGATCGCCGATCGGCCATTTGCACATATGATCCCGTATGGTCAGGATTGTTGCATATTCACCATTTGGCAAAGGCTTAGCTTCCACAGGTGGAGGCGGAGGCGGCGCGGCTGGTGCAGGTGCTTTGGCAACCGTTTTGATCGGCCTCGGCTTCGCGGCGGCGCGTTTACGCGGCGTGGCCGACCTGGCACTTGCCACTTTTTTAGGCCGGGATGGCTTGGCACGTCCTGATAATCCTAAGCGGTGTACTTTACCAATAACCGCATTACGGGTCACACCACCAAGCTCCTTGGCAATTTGGCTGGCACTTAAGCCTTCCGCCCATAATTTTGTCAAAACTTCTACGCGGTCTTCAGTCCAAGCCATGCTTTTATGTCCTTATAATTCGCGCAGAACTGCGCAAGATTTCCCAGAATATCGCAAAAACGCAATATATAACGCAATATATAGTGTCTCAAAATCGGTGATCCGACCCTGCCCTCACAACATATCGTATAGAATTTATCTCAAGCCACAAGATAAAGGTTTCATTAACCTCGAAAAATATCCACAAGAATCAATATATAGTATGTGAAATGATCTATTCAGCCTACAGGTTATTCATCACCTGACTGCAGGTAACCGTCAACCTCTGTTCGAAGCAGGCTTATTCGTCTCTCAGCAACCACATCATCATTATTCCACAACGCTGCCCGCTTAAGAATAGCATCTGCTTCGTTATAGTCCCCTAATGTCAGCAACACCTGGACCAGCCCCAAAGCTTGAATTGGCCGTCGTTTATGATGGGCGCTATCAAATATATTTTGAAGCATGACCTTCTCAGAACCTGAGGCTCCGTATCGTTCTCTATACGTCAGGTATTGAAAATCCAGATCTGGATCCGTGACACCTTCAGACTTTGTCTCTTCCACTAATTGTAAAGACCGGATCATATGGTCTTTTCGTTTTTGAGTTGCACACAATAAGTAGGTCATAGCAGCCGCTCTACGAATTTCATATTCTTCCGTCTGATCAAATGCCTGGACAAGACCCGCTTGCCCATAAGCCGTTAATCCTTCTTCACATAAACCAATAGATGCCAAGACGCCCACATAGGGATTATCTTCTATCCCGTCTTTTATTTCATTAAAAAGACGTGCCACGACTGGCACTCTGCTCTCCGAACCAGGATCCAGATAAAGTTGAAATAATACTCGGCTTAACAATTCATCTCTGGAAATAGATATTATTGAGATGTCGACAGGGTCTAAATCTAAATGAATCGTTTTAGCCAGGTTCTTAAACATAGCCGTTTCCAAATGTGCTTTTAAAACCGCTTCCATATCTTCGGGAAAAGATTTTTGAACATCGCCCCCACTATTCAACGCTTGTATTAATTTTTGTTTGGCAAGCTCACCTTTATCGGTTGTTTGAAGCCAATGATATAATAGCCATGATTGTGCGTAATAGGCACTTTGTCGTTGCTGCGCGGCTTCGCCAAAATATCCGGGTATAATCGGGTAATCCTTTAGGTTCTCCAGGAACTGTTCAGATGACAACCACTGCGTCTTTTTATGGCCAAGGTAATTTATATAACCCGCCTCTTCATAGCCAAAACCATATTCACCATCATCTCCCACATTTTGGAATGATGCGAAATACTCCGCAGACCCTTCATTCAACCAGAGAGGCGTATTATAATCCAAATGAAAATCATTGAAGTAATGCACATATTCATGAAATAAGGTTCGCCTGATGTTTTCTGAAAGACGGCCAAAATCATTAAAGTTTACGACAACTTTACTGCCATTGAGACTTTTTGAATAATGAGCAATTGAAAACTCGCCCACAATAAAAGCTCCGTAGATATCCGATTGGTCGACGAATAATATTTCGAGTTTTGGGAAATTATCTTTGAGAAGAATATTATTGGTTTCAAACAATACCTGCCGAAATATTTCTAAGTCTTCTAAAAGTTCGGCAGCGAATTCCTGATCAACATAGCCCATTAATTTAAAGTTTGGAGATTCGGCTAATATGCTTTCTTCTGCATGAACATTATATCCTTGATATATGTCGGGCTCTAGAACGGGTTGGTGCTGACGTTCACAGGCCATCACAGCAAAAAAGCAGATTATTTGATCTAATCGCCTCAAGATCATCCAGTCAGGCACCAGGTAATTATGGCTTTTTGCGCATGCAACCGGTTCTCGGCTTCATCAAAGACAACAGATTGAGGGCCATCAATAACCGAGGCCGCGACTTCTTCTCCGCGATGGGCGGGAAGGCAATGTAAAAACAACGCATCAGGGCCAGCCTTTTCCATTAAAGCATCTGTCACTTGATAGGGCATAAGATCGGTAAGGCGCTGCTCTGCATCCTTATCGCCCATAGAGACAAAGGTATCTGCAATAACAACATCGGCGCCATCGCAGGCTTTTAAAGGATCAGTCTCAAGATCAATTTTCGCGCCTGCATTTCGAGCCGCACTGATGGTTTGACCTGAAACCGCATAGGCAGACGGTGTTGACAGGCGTAACCGATAACCAAATTTAGCGGCAGCATTAATGAAACTCACGGCTACATTATTACCATCGCCTACCCATGTCAGAGTCATATCCGAAAGCTGCCCACCTTTTTCTTCCAGGGTCTGAAGATCAGCCATAATCTGGCAGGGATGATTATAATCCGTTAGGCCGTTGATGACCGGTACAGAACTGTTTCGGGCCAGTTCCACAACCGTTTTATGACTATTGGCACGCAACATAATCCCATCCACAAACAGGGATAGAACTCTGGCCGTATCTTCGATAGTTTCGCTACGGCCAATCTGCATATTATTCGATGAGGCCGTAATAGACGCCCCGCCTAATTGCCGCATGGCCATATCAAAAGAAAAGCGCGTCCGTGTGGATGATTTTTCAAAAATCAACGCCAAAGTCTCACCCAAAAATGGAGCGTCAATATCAGCAACACCTTTAGGCAGTCCTGCCCGTGCTTTCTTACGACGATGCGCTTCATCCAAAATAGAACGCAACTCGGATGCCGGAATATCAGCCAGAGATAAAAAGTGTTTCGGCTGTGTCATAGCGCTAAACCCCAAAACCAAAAGACGGGGTTTAGCTGAAAGACGTTAAAATTTCTATCAGAAATTAAGCGACAAAATCTTCTGCCGCTTGAGCCTCTTTGAAACATTCGCGCAAAATGCCTATGGCCTCGCGGACATGATTTTCATCAATGATCAGCGGCGGAGCCATACGCAGGACATTGTCTCCGGCTGAGCCGCATAACAGACCTTTGGCCAAAGCATTTTTACGCACGGCAAGTGCCGGTTTCTTAAGGCGCATACCGATCAAAAGACCCTTACCGCGCAGCTCATCCACAACATCCGGAAACTCATCCTTCAGGCCTTCAAATTGTTGCTTGAGGAAATTGGCTGTCTTGTTGACGTGGGCCAAAAATCCCGGCTCGGTCATGGCGTCAAAGGCCGCGTTCCCAACAGCCATAGCCATGGGATTGCCACCATAAGTGGAACCATGTGTGCCCGGCACCATAACTTTGGCAATATCTTCGCGGGCGATACAGGCCCCCAGAGGAAAACCGCCGCCAATACCTTTGGCCGCTGCCATAATGTCAGGATCTGCTTTGCCTTCCGCCCATTGGTGCGCAAAAAGCTTACCGGTACGGGCCGCGCCGCACTGCACTTCATCATAAATAAGCAGCGTACCATTTTCAGTGCACTGGTTACGCACTTTGATCAGCGTATCAATTGGAATGGGGCGCAAGCCGCCTTCGCCTTGGACAGGCTCAAACAAAACAGCCGCTGTTTTATCCGATAAATGTTCTTCAAGATTTTCTAGTTCGGCGAAATCCAAATGCGTGAAACCCGGAAGCGCGGGACCAAAGCCTTTGAGATATTTTGGATTACCGCCCGCATTGATCGTGCCCATTGTTCGGCCGTGGAAAGCACCGGTGAAAGTTATGATTTCATAACGCTCCGTATCGCCCTGGTCATAATGGTAGCGACGCGCGGTTTTCATAGCGCATTCAACAGCCTCAGCACCTGAATTGGTAAAAAACACTTTGCCCGCCCAGCCAAGCTCATCACAATATTTCCTGGCAAGTTCATACTGACCTTGAATACGGAACATATTGGACAAATGCCAAAGCTTATCCGACTGATCTTTCACGGCTTTGATTAAAGCCGGGTGGCCATGACCAAGCCCGTTAACAGCAATACCAGCAATGAAGTCGAGATATTTCTCGCCCTTTTCCGTATAAAGATACGCACCTTCACCACGCACAAATTCCTGAGCAGGCGGCGCGTAACAATCGTAGAGATGATCCCCTTTAGCCATAATATTTCTCCATTAGGCTTTTAACCGCCAGCCGGTTTTTAGAACCCGCAAAACGATTATCAGTAAGATGATATTGATAACAGCGATCAGGATAACCCCGATCATAAGATTACTTTCGGCCACACCGCTAAATCCGTAGCGAAATCCATCGATTAAATAGAACAATGGATTAGCACGCATGACAGCTTGAAGCCCTGCGGGCAATCCTTCGATGGAATAAAATGTCCCGGATAGAAAAGAGAGCGGCAGAATAATGAATTGATTAACGACAGCGAGTTGATCGAATTTCTCGGCCCATATGCCCGATAATATCCCAACCATGGACATCATCATGGCTGCTGACAGACCAAAATAAAACAAAGCCCACCACTGGGCCGGCCACATGGACTGCCCGGCATATATGGCAAACAAGGACAATCCAATAGCCGTGACAATGGCCACAAATATGCCCCGGGTCATTCCGCCGCCTATATAGGCAATCGCCATTTCCACATGTGATAAAGGCGGCATGAGCACATCAATAATCGAGCCCATCAATTTGCCCGTCATAATGGACGATGAGGTATTGGACGACGCATTATTAAGTATTCCAAGCATGATCAGGCCCGGTATTAAAAAGGCGATAAACGCCCCCGAGCCGCCGCCCCGCATTTCCGCAAAAGCCAACACGAAAACAGTCATATAAAGAAGATTGGAAACGATCGGCGCCAGTAAAGTCTGAGGCCAGACCCGCATAAACCGCCGAACTTCCTTGGTATAAAGAGTCCATAGTCCAAGTCCGTTCCACCGCCCGAATTCTCGAGCGTTTACGCGTGTCGGTGAAAGCTCCCCCTGAAATGTCTTCGTATCGCTCAATGGGTTTCCATATCGGCATAGTTTAACTTATCTGGGTGGCTATCATGGTCCTTTGCACACGCCAAGAGCGTCATTTAGCTTTTTAGGGGAATAATTTTGCGTCTTGAGGAAAACTGCTTATGACAGAGTAAGAGTCATCCTATCACGGTGACATCAATGCAAACTAATCTTCGGGATTCCATTGGCCAAATCTGATTTAGAAGCCATTCGCCGCGACCAGCTGACTGAAGCTGCGTTTCGCTGCATACATAAATACGGCTTTGCTGGCACAACAGTTAAACGTGTGGCCGAAGAAGCTAAAATGTCGGTTGGTATTGTTATCCATTATTTCGGGAGTAAGGACGGGCTTTTAGAAGCCACAATGCGAAATTTGATGAAAAAACTTCAAACCAATTTGCGCAATGGCGAAACAGTCAAAGAAGATCCCAAATCACAAATCATCGCAATTATAAACAGCAACTTCGCCGAAGATCAGGTCTCACCTGAAGCTATTACAGTTTGGCTGGCGTTTTGGGGGCAGGCTTTGCATGTTCCGGCTCTTAACAGGCTTCAGAAAATAAACCTCGCGCGCCTGAGAACAAATCTGACCTATTGGCTGAAGCAGTTATTACCAAAAAAAGATGCCAAAATGGCAGGCCAAGGCTTGGCGGCGCTGATTGATGGATTATGGCTCCGCGGTGCATTTGATTCCAAAGGCATAAGACGGCCTCAGGCTCGCGCTATTTGTCTGGATTATTTAGATAAAGTTTTAAGTGACTAAGGTCCAATAACTACCGTTAATTTTTAATTTGATAGTAATAACGTACCGGCCGTCCACGGCGCATTATAGTAACACCAACTTCGTTATTCAGCCTTAAAGAATCCCATAATGGATTTTGCCCTGAATGCAGCCAATCGTCATTTACTTGCATAATAACATCCCCCGGACGAAGCCCTAATGTCTCATAAAAATCATTCCCCTCAACATCTTCAAGACGCATAAGATTAAATCCGCTGGCCTTATGTTCAGCCGGCTTAAAATGCCCCGCCAGCACGTCTTGTTGAGTTAAATGATCCATCACCCAATTGCGATCCAGGATGATTTTGCTTTTATCACGAAAAGTTCCATTTGCCGCTGAGTCGCGCACCCGGTCCGGAAGTATATTGTCCGCGTCTATTTTTTCACCATCTATCGCTTCAAATTCTTTGCCGGCCTGACCAAAGCTTGCTTGTATCAGGATATATTCAGCCTGCCCCTGATTATCGATTACAACTCGATCTTTTTGTATATCCGTCAATTCAACACCGTCTGTTACGATCTGTCCTTCAAAGAAGGTTTGTACCTGCCCGGTCTTGACAAGTTTAATTATAGCGCGAGATTTTTCAGAACTATCACCAATAAATGTTCCTTGTAATTGCAAAGGCAGTTTTGATTTCTTGCGTTTTATCGGCCCTGTAATTTTCTCACCCAATCGGGCCAATTCATGATCTATATAATATTGATACGCTTCCAATGTTTGCGGGCCCTTAATATATAAACCATTCACAAGCACGATAGGGACGCTGCCAAAACCCAAAGATTGACTAAGTGCAACATCCTTTTTGATAGCTTCGGAATATGTTTTCCTGTTCAGACATGTTTCAAATGTTGCCTCATCTAATCTTAATTGACGGCCAATCAATTCGAAGCGCTCTTGATTTAAATCATCAAACGCGCCGTAAATTGAACTTTGAAAATCTCTTGAATCTTGCTGAGCCGCTGCACAGCGAACCGCATTGGCTGCATCCATGGCATATCGGTGATATCCTTGCGGGAAATCATAATATGCGAAACTGACCATAGACCCATATTGAACCTCTATTTGCTCCAGAACGGGTTGCAACCGCGCACAATGGCTGGATTGATAGCTACAAAAAACACTTAAGCGTATAGGGGATTTTGGATTTCCCCGAATAGGTCTATTATCAATCGGCAATACAAGCCTTGGCGGAAACGGCGGTTCCAGAAGAAGTTCGGCGTTAAAAGGTTTTGCACCATCATGACTGTCTGATGCCGTTTCAACGAGTTGGTTCAGCCGCGCTTTTCGAAGTTTATACTTTTGCCACTCCAGATCAAACAGAGCAAGACGTAGAGGTTTGTCGAGCTCAGAGAGGCTAATATCCTGACCATTGATCCTGGCCACATGCTCCGACTGAGTTTCAGTAGATTGCGCCTGCTTTGTTTTGACATCAATTGATCTATCTTCGTTGGTTTGCGGCTGACATGCGCACAGCAATCCAGCAATTAGCAAATAGCTCCAAAATTTAGTCATGAAATTCTCGTAAATTAAAAAACAAAGCGGCCACAAGGGCCGCTTTAAATCATTCTGATAATTTCAACAATTACTTGTCGGGATTCGAGTTCCACATAAAATCTGCAATAAGGTTTTGAGCGGCTACATTTGGATGAAAGCAATCTCCACCGTCAATGTCATTAGCTGTAAAGTCAAATGTTCCCATGCCATATGTATTTTCATCAACATATTCAGCAACAACTTCGATACCTTTGGGATTTTGGCCATTTGAATTGTTATTATACGCCTCAGCTTCTTCGCGTAAAATTTCATTATAACGCTGTTGTCTTTCGGCAACAGCAGCATGCCGCTTACGCAACCCTTCTCCGTTATAGCGACCACCAGCTGTTACGATCTGACAAACATCATAAGTCGACCATAAAGACTGACAGTTGATATCAGAATCACCTGCTTCTTTAGCCAAACCTGCATCTCGCAAGTTTTGCACTCTGGCGACACTGCCCATATAAACGGTACCGCCTTCTGGCAAGCCAGTCATGAGTGTGTTCAGGCCAGAGCGAACGGCACCACGCCACTCACTGTCAGAGTATAATGGGTCACTACAGTTTTTCGGATTGGTACAATTACGATTACAAATATCATTACCACCCAAAACCACTTCAACATGATCAGGAACAGGAGATTGAGCTACAATCATTGCGGCTTGTTCTGCAAAATTGGGCTCTGGACCATTATCGCCTGCACCAAACATTTCAGCTCCTGTTGTCGCTGCATCTTTATTTGCCGTGATCGATCCGTCGAGCGCCTTATATTTGTCATGTACACTCAGTACATGGGATGACCAGCCATCAAACCAGGAATGCTCGGGTTGATCACCACCCAGCAAACAGGCAAGATCCCAAAGCCATACATTCCCCGTACAATCTGCCGCAAAAGCACGCGTAATGCTGTCACCAGCTGCAGCAATGTTTTGAACCGCAGCAGAAGGCGGCGGCGGCGTATCATTATATGTGCCAGAGAGCGTTACATTGCTAAACGCCGTATAGGCATCAACAGATATGTAATAATACCCCTCTTGCGGCTCCGCAAAAAGGCATGTTTCATCGCTGCCCTGAAGATAGGGGCGGCAATCATAATTCAGCCATGTCGGATCAGATCCAAAATTAACCCAGAGATCAGCATCACCTGTTCCACCGGAGGTTTTAATCACCAAATTTGTTGCACCCGCAGGGGCATAAAATTTATATAATGCTTCTTGGCCACTGCTCTTGGTTAGAACAACCGGCACATCTTTTTCTAAAGTGTAGGTTTGAGCCATCGCAGGTGATGCCACCATAAAAACCGATGCTGCTCCAATTAAACAGGCTTTTAAGGACATAGATTTGCCCCGTATAAAACTTTTCATATTTCCTCCCAGATGAACATGAATCATTATTTTTGATTTCATTGAACGCTCGTTCAATGAAAAATTACGGGCCAACTGTCAAGATCAGAGGACAAATTCCCCGCTGATTAACTATGGTTAACAGCCCATTAACGACTTGATGCCAACGTGATCATGATTCGAATCAAGAGGATATCATGATCAAATATCTGACCAATAAGAGCTGCGCCCTCCTAGTAAGCAGTCTTTTACTGTCCGCCTGTAGCTATAGTGATAGTGGCTATGGCGCTGACTCCTATTATTATGGCGAGAGCACTGCAGCCACTGGCTATTATGCGGGTCAACAGGCATATGGTTCACCCGGCTTATCCAATTGCGGTAATACGGCTTACGCCCCGCGAAGCCGATATGGTACTTCCACTGAAAGCAGTGCCAATCAGGGGTGCAGCGGCTATTGGGTCATCCCAACATATCAGGTTATCGAAACGCCAGCTCCAACAACGACAAGCGTTTCGACGCCCGTAACGACGACAACAATTGCGACCACCGAATGTGAGGACGGGCAATATAAAATGGCAGATGGCACATGCGCGGTCATGATTGAGGACACGCCGCAATACACACCGCCTGTCACGAGCTATCCTGAAGCCCCCTATATTCCGGCTGACGTTTACCTACCCATCCGTAAATAAAGGACAGATAGAAATCTAAAACAGCTCTTCTAAAACGGGATGTAATTTCGTTTCTTTGTATAACTCGTATACCCAACCTTAGCGCCTAATCTTACACCTACGCCTGTCCGGATCGGGGCAAGTGTAACCCCGTTTGCCCTCTGATAATTCACAGCCATACCGGCCACAAGATAAGCACTCCCGTCAACGCCGGGATAACGCCGGTAAATAAAATCAGGATTTTGCAAGTCATAAACAAGTGTAAAAACTTTTGAAGCGTCTGCTCCCAGATCAAAGCCAACGGTTGGACCCTGCCAATACACTTTCCGCGTCTGGCCGTTTTTCATCCAGAGTGTACCTTTGCCATATCGCAGCCCGACACCAATAGCGCCTCCGCCTTCTTCACCCGTAATATATCCAACTGGGCGTCCGCGATCTTTAAACAGACGCTCTATGGTGGTCGCTGCAGACTCTGCCGTAACGCCCAAATGCGTGGAAATAGCCGATACAAGCTCACCATCTGAATAACTATCCCCGCCATTTTGAACAGCCTGATTATGACGATCTTGTATTTGGGTGTGGGTTGTAGGATTATTCTTTGTAGTGCTGCACGCCGTAAGGGCCAGACCCAAAAGCAATGACAAGGCTGTGGTTTTCAAGGCTTTCATGCGGCTCTCCATAACTCCCGTAAAGATAGCCCCTACTGTCCGAATTCACAGTTAATAATCCTTAAAGATTTGGCAAACAGCGCAGCTCTTGAAACGGAAAACAGACTTCCTACCTATGATTCCCGGCGGTGCCTTTCGGGCCGTTGGTTAAACCGGATCGCTCAAGATGAGGATCCATAACAACAACATTGCTTTTTAAGGATGTAAAAATGAGAACTTACGATTTTTCACCATTATACCGATCTTTTGTTGGATTTGACCGTATGGCCAGTCTTATCGACGCTGCCACTCAATCCGTCGACAACGGCACCACTTATCCGCCCTATAATGTCGCTCAAATCGACGAAGACACCTACCGTATAGAGCTGGCCGTTGCTGGGTTTGCACAAGATGAGCTTGATATTGAAAGCCATCAAAATGTCTTGACCGTGACAGGCCGCAAGGAAAAAACCGCCGATAATGACGATGGCACAACCTGGTTACATCGCGGAATTGCAGAACGCGGGTTTGAACGCCGCTTCCAATTGGCCGATCACGTCTTTGTAGAAGGTGCCGATTTAAAGAACGGTCTGTTGGTAATATCACTGAAACGTGAATTGCCTGAGGCTTTAAAGCCCCGCAAGATCAATATAGGCGGCCAAGATGACGGAAAATTAATCGAACAGAAATCTTCCAGAAAACCAAAAGCTGCCTAAATAGAGGTCAAGCGTAGATGAAACGTCCTCTCCCCTGGGACTAGATCCGCTTCGACAGCGGCGCCGTGTAACAGCCCCCCTCCCTCGCACGGCGCCGCATTTTATTTGGGAAAGCCAAATTCCGACAATCCGCTTGTTTAATACATCCCTCAGAATATAATGGCGGCCATGACGCGAAACATAAAAGACTCTGTTTCCATTTCCGCTACAGCTGAAACCGTATTTAAAGCCCTCATCACGCCGTCAGCCATACAGGACTGGTGGGAAGCTAATCAGGTTATTATCATGCCGGAAACCGATGGCTTTCTGGCCATTAGCTGGGGTAGCGATAAAGATAATCCTGATTATCTCACCAAAACTTTGATTACGCGGTTTGAGCCGGCCCGCGCTCTAAGCCTTCATTATCAATCCTATCAATCCAAATTTGGCGACCTGCCATTTGAGGCCAAGCTGGACGCACATTTCACCATGGCCCAACAAGGCGAGTTTACAATCTTGGAGGTTCTGCAAACAGGCATTCCAGATGATCAGGTTGCCGATGATTATTATAATGGCTGTATTACTGGCTGGAGGACTGTTCTGAACAACATCAAAGCTTATTGCGAGACATAAAGTCAAATCTGAGTAGGGCCCGCCTATTTCACTTGCGCCCCTATATAGGCGCGCTAGGGTAAGGCATGACAACTCAGGTCAAAATATGCGGTCTTACCAGAGCTCAAGATGTCGAAGCCGCTATTCTATATGGCGCCGATTATCTGGGATTTATCGTTGAGGCTAAAAGCAAGCGCAGATTATCAATCAATGAGGCCGCCAAGCTCTCTTTACCTGCTAAAGACATTATCCCGCGCGTGGCAGTCACCGTAAATGCTAGTGATGATATGATCGCAAAAATTATAACAGACATGCAACCGGACTATATCCAGTTTCATGGAGATGAGACGGCCGATCACATCGCCCGCATTGCAACACGCTACGGCGTGAAAACAATTAAAGCCCTACCTATCTCGACTCGTGCTGATATTATCGCGGCCATGAGTTTTGCTGGATTTTCGGATATGTTACTCTTTGATGCCAAACCACCTAAACCCGAAAGCGCGCGGGGCGGTCATGGCCTGAGCTTTAACTGGAATATTTTAAAGGGCGCACCTCTACCGAAATCATATCTTTTGGCCGGTGGTATAAATCCAAATAATATAAAACAGGCTATGGCGACCGGCGCGCCCATACTTGATGTAAGCTCTGGAGTTGAAAGTGCTCCAGGCATTAAAGACTCCGACAAAATCAGATCCTTGATCCAGCAAGTAAAATTATGAAATTAATTGCATAACGCCTCATAGCTTGTTTAAACTTCCGGCAAGGAGTTAGCATGACCGAATTTATCCACGCCCGAACTTGTCACATATGCGAAGCTAATTGCGGCGTGCTCATGACAGTCAAAAATGGTGAGGTCACATCTGTCAAAGGCAATCCGGATCACGTATTATCCGAAGGCTATATCTGCCCGAAAGCCACGGCCATTCCAGATATTCAGAACGATCCGGACCGCCTTAAAAAGCCCATCAAAAAAGTTGACGGTAAGTGGCAGGAAATCAGCTGGGATCAGGCCTTTCGCGAAATAGCAGAAAAACTGGAAATCATAAAAGCAGGCCCTAAAGTCCCAGCTGTTTATCTGGGAAATCCCAACGCCCATAATTATGCCACAAATTTTTATATGCGCAGCTTTCTTAAAATGTGGGGCAGCAAAGGCATTTATTCAGCGACGACGCTCGATCAAATTCCCCATATGATTGCCCAAAAATGGGTTTACGGCCACAACGCCATGTATCCGGTACCAGACATTGACCGGACAAAATACCTGATCATAGTGGGTGGCAACCCTATGGCGTCTAATGGCTCTATCTGGACAGTGCCTAATTTTAGAAACCGGGTTAAACGCTTGCAGGAACGGGGCGGCAAGCTAGTTGTTATTGATCCCCGCCGCACAGAAACAGCAAAAATCGCCGATGCACATCACTTTGTACGGCCCGGTACAGACACCGCCTTATTTTTGGCTATTTTAAAGTCTCTTAAGGCGCAGAACCTCATCAAGCCCGGACGGCTGGAACCCATGCTTGCCAACTGGCCAGACTTGTTAACACGTCTTGAAAGTTTCAGCTCTGAGGCTTTGACAGAACATTGCGGCGTCGCGCAAAACGCAATTGACGAAATGGCCGCCGAACTTGGCAGTGGTCAGCCCGCTGCCATTTACGGACGTATGGGCGTCTCTGTTGTTCGCTTTGGAACGCTCAACCAATATTTGATACAAATGATCAATATCGCCACGGGCAATGTCGATCGGATCGGCGGAACCATGTTCCCCGCTGCTTTATTCGATCCAGTGGAGCGCAGCGGCACTGGTTCCTATGGACGTTATGCCACCCGGCTAAAAGGATCGCCCGAAGTTTTAGGTGAATTACCCAGTGCCGAACTCGCGGCCGAAATGACCACGCCTGGTGAAGGTCAGATCGGCGCACTGATCACGATAGCTGGCAATCCCGTTTTATCCGCACCTGGTGGTCAGCATATTGGCAAAGCTATGGAAAGCCTGGATCTGATGGTTTCAGTGGATATGTATATTACCGAAACAAGCCTGAACGCCGATTATATCCTACCGCCCTGCGGACCACTGCAAAATGATCACTATAATCTGTTTTTCGCACCTCTATCCATTCGCAATTACGCCTCTTATTCAGAAGCGCTTTTTCCTAAAAACGGCGATAAGGCTGACTGGGAAATTCTGCACAGCCTAACCTCAGCCATAAAAACGCTAAACGGCGCGCAGCCTGATCCAAAAATAGAACCTAGGGAAATGCTCGCCGAAGCTATTAAAGTCGGTCCCGTCGAAATTACTCTCGATGAAATTGCCCGTCATGATAATGGTTATGATATGGGTCAGCTTAAACCCCGGCTTCCCGAACGCCTGAAAACTGATCATGGCAAAATTGAATGTATGCCGGACGCCATCAGATCCGATCTGGATAATTTTGAACAAAGTCTTGCAGCCGCCCATACTGGAAACTTTCTACTCATTGGCCGGCGCCATGTTCGCTCAAATAATAGCTGGCTGCATAATAGTCGTCGCCTGATCAAAGGGCCTAACCGCTGTACTATGATGATCCATCCTGATAGCGCCGCAACGCTTGGTCTTGCCGACGGATTTATGGCCCGTGTGTTTAACAGCATTGGCTCTGTAGAACTCGAAACCGAAATCACAGATGATCTTATGCCCGGCGTAATTTCTATTCCGCACGGCTATGGTCACGGTAAAAAAGGGGTGAAACTCTCCGTTGCCAATGAACGCCCTGGCGTTTCTATTAACGATCTGACAGATCCAAACATCGTGGATAAATTGTCAGGAAATGCCGTGCTTAATGGTGTGCCTGTGAATGTGGAACGAGTCTAAACTTTATTCAAACTTCCAGTTATGAACGCTTACGGCTTTTTCGAAACTGGCCTGGTGTCATGCCGGTTGTAAGTTTGAATTGACGCGCAAAGGCACTTTGGTCAGAATACCCTATTTCCATGGCGACACTTGATAGAGGATGTTCTGTTTCAATTAACAAGCCACACGCTCGATCAATTCGCTGTTGTATGATCCATTGCCCTGCCGTCAGATTAAATATTTGGCGCATTTTCTTGTCCAGCTGATAGACTGACATATGGGCTATTTTTGCCATTTTTTGAACTGTCGGTTTTTCCGATAGATTGGCCTGGATATGCTGTATAGCCTCGGACAAATCCAAATAATCCCTGCCCGTATTATCTGGCATATTTAAATCAACGGTAATGCCCATTAATCCAATGACTGCACCCGTTTTACCTAGCAACGGATATTTATGACTTAGGCACCAACCCATAGATCCGTTGGCATAAGTGCGTAGCTCAAGACAATTTCGAACCGGCTTACCCGTTTCGAATAATTTCTGGTCCTGCTTTTCATAAACTTTCCCATCTTTAGCCCCTATCAATTCCGTAGGTGTCTTACCTAAAGTTTGCGATTTGCTCTCATTTCCAGAACGGCGTACCAGAGAATTATTGACAAGCCTGTAGCGGCCCTCAACATCTTTAATATAAAATACAATGTTGTGTAGATCATCGAAAAGCTGTTCAACATTGGTCGTTAAACTTCTAATATCTAATTCGTCTTGCATGGTTGTTTTCTATACGAATTATAAAGTTATTTCTAACGAATGCGCCAAGAATATTGGGCATAATTTTGCTCAAATCAACTTTTAACTTACAACTGAATCGTCGCGAAAGCCTATTATACTGTGCAGGAAGAAACCCTTATAAAACACATGCATGCCTTCAAAAATGCGTGTGAGAATTCCATTACTATTGCTGAACTGGAAACCCTGTTCGCTAGCTTGATTCCTAAAATTTCTGCCGAAAAATATTTGTACATACAATTTGGAAATAAAAGTTCGGATAGTCCTATCTTTGCAAAGATAAAATCATCCTGGGGCATTCAAAAAAACCACTTGGAGAATTATAGGCTGGGCCTCGGAGGCACGATAGATCCACTCATAAACTATACATTAAAACAGATGAAAAGTTTCGAATGGCGTGATTATTTTAGCTTTGTCCCTCACGAAACCTTTCTCAATGGTCTGTTTGAAAATCCGACTGGATATGGTTTGAGCCTTCCTGTTTTTGGCCTTAACTGGAAAAGTGGACTTTTTTGCATCGAATTCTCAAAAAAAGTCCATAAAAACACAGACCTGCAAAACACTTTATTACAATGGGCATGTCAGATCGCGCATTACCGCTATCTCGAACTGGAAATTGAGCTCACTTAAAAAACTTCCTAAGAATTTGTCTGGCTAAATCTATCACAGCCATTTAAAAGCCTCCGTTCAGTCAAGAGGTATCCAAATGGGCAAACAGGCTAATGTAAATCTTCCGGATGAAAACGGACGCTTTGGATCATTTGGCGGACGTTATGTGGCCGAGACTTTGATGCCCCCTATTCTGGAGCTGGAAAAGGCCTATGCCGAAGCCAAAGCTGATCCAGCATTTCAAAAAGACCTGAAATATTTTTTGAATGATTATGTGGGTCGTCCCAGTCCTCTCTATTTCGCCGAGCGCTTATCCGAACATGCAGGCGGCGCTAAAATTTACTTCAAACGCGAAGAACTCAACCATACCGGAGCGCATAAAGTCAATAACTGCATGGGCCAGATATTGCTCGCGCGGCGCATGGGCAAGACCCGGATCATTGCCGAAACTGGCGCAGGTCAGCACGGCGTGGCCACCGCCACTGTCGCAGCCCGCTTTGGCCTGAAATGTATTGTCTATATGGGCGCGGTCGATATTGTCCGGCAAAAACCCAATGTATTCCGAATGCGGCTTTTAGGGGCTGAAGTCCGCTCGGTAGAGAGCGGCACCGCCACGCTTAAAGACGCGATGAATGAAGCTCTACGCGACTGGGTCACTAATGTGGGCGACACATTTTACTGTATCGGGACAGTTGCTGGACCACACCCTTATCCCGCCATGGTTCGTGATTTTCAAAAAATCATTGGCGAGGAAACGAAATCTCAAATTTTGGAAAAAGAAGGCCGCCTCCCCGACGCGATCGTCGCCTGTATCGGTGGCGGCTCTAACGCCATGGGCATTTTCCATCCTTTTATTGAAGATCAAAATGTCCGGTTGATTGGCGTTGAGGCTGCTGGACACGGAATTGGCACCGGCTTGCACGCTGCCAGCCTGACCGGTGGTAAACCCGGCGTCCTGCATGGAAACCGTACATATTTGCTGCAGGATGAACACGGACAGATCAATGACGCCCACTCAATCTCCGCTGGACTTGATTACCCTGGTATCGGCCCGGAACACGCTTATTTGCATGATATTGGCCGGGCGGAATATGTATCCGCCACAGATGATGAAGCCTTGGAAGCTTTTCAACTCTGCGCCCGCCTCGAAGGCATTCTGCCAGCACTCGAATCCAGTCATGCCCTCCCCGCAACTCTCAAACTGGCCAAAGAGATCGGCCCAGGCGGCGTGATCGTTTTAAATGTGTCAGGACGCGGCGATAAAGACATTTTCACCATTGCCGAAGCTTTGGACGAAAATATCAGTGCCGGAACAGATGGATAATTAAACATCTTTAAATCTGTGACTTTTATGTCAGAGATGCATGTTAAAGAGCATTTTATTTTCATTCATGTTATCACCCGCCAGTTACGGGGGTGATCAACATATTGCCCTTGATCAATTATGGCATCAGTCGCAGACTGAAAATGTACAGATATTGCGGCCCTATGAAGATTACCACTATCGCATTCAAGCAGAATTCATAGCATCCAAGAAACATCAAAAAATTGCAGCCGCCAAGAAAAGGCGCATCGCCGAGAAACGAAGACAAGCTGCGCTGAAACGGGCGGCAGCCAAAGGCGATCTCATACTCGCCGGGATTATCGATCTTAAACGTCTCCCCCAAACAGGTCCTATCGACGGATGTCAAAAAGTTCAAAAAGGATTGATTATGAGTGGGGGTTTTATGTTGTTCACCTGTGAAAAACTCATGCCAATTGAACCAATTAGCGAGCACGCTAAAAGTTTTAAACAATATGAACGCAGGCTCTTAAGTGATGGTTGGCGAAAGACCAGCGATAGCACGCAGTATGATTTAATGTTTAAGCGATCCGACGGGCTTGGCTGCGAAGCCAATCTAAACATGAAGCTTTGGACGGATCGCTCTATGAATGAACCGCAGCGCCCAGCCAATGATCGTAATTCTCACCGCCAGATCGTATTTATTTCAAAGTTTTTCGGTAAACCCTGTGATCGCTATTATCCAATCGCAGAAGCTCTTGCGAC
>JAHDGM010000059.1 GCA_020627655.1 Hellea sp. | reverse complement strand
GAAATAGACCGAACGGATGCGCCGGTTCGTATTGCAATCGTCGGGCGGCCGAATGCTGGAAAATCAACTTTGATCAACACACTTATTGGTGAGGATCGATTGCTGACAGGGCCTGAAGCCGGTGTGACCAGAGACGCCATTACAATTGACTATATGTGGGCTGGCCGTAGGGTCCAGTTTCACGATACGGCCGGTATGCGCAAGAAAGCCAAAGTTCAGGAAACTCTTGAAAAATTATCGGTGGGCGAGACCTTGCGCGCTATTAAATTTGCGCAAGTCGTCGTGCTTTTGATGGATGCTACGAAGCCGTTTGATAAACAGGATATGCAGATTGCCTCTTTGTGCGAACGCGAGGGACGCGCCATGGTCATTGGTGTAACTAAATGGGACCTTATTGAAAACAAATCTGAAATGGCGAAGGCGCTCCGTGAACAAGCGGCCCGTCTTTTACCTCAGGTCAAGGGGATACCGGTCGTTATGTTTTCGGGCCTTACGGGTAAAAGTGTCGATCGTCTTTTACCGGCTATAGAACGGGTCCATATTGACTGGAGCGCCAAGGTAAAAACAGCAGATCTGAATGATTGGCTCAGCGAAAAAGTACGTCGCCACCCACCTCCTGCAGTTAATGGGCGTCGTATTCGGCCAAAATATATCAGTCAAACCAAGACCAGACCGCCAACATTTGTCTTAAAATGCTCGCGGGCTACCAGCTTACCAGACAGCTATAAGCGCTATCTGGTTAACGGCCTTCGCGAAGATTTTGATATGCCTGGAACTCCAATTCGGTTATTTGTCAGGGCAGACCACAACCCATATGATGATGGGAAAAAACGATAATTTAAAAAGGGGATCGTATGACCGCGCTCAAAACAATCACTGTAAGTTTGGCCGTATTAGGGCTTGTTGCTTGCGGCAGTCCGGAGACTGGTAATCCAGCTAATACGACCGAGAATAGTGAGGCGTCTAGTATACCCGAACGTGTCATCCAAAAGGATGATAAGTTCACATATGCGAATTATGACAAGGTGCAAATGACTCATCTTGATCTGAATCTGGATGTGGATTTTGACCGAAAAGTTCTCGATGGTATGGCAACGATTGATTTTAAGAAAATTGACAAAAACGCCAAGGAACTCGTACTCGATACCAAAGATTTGACCATCGAATCTGTTCAAATTCATGAAGGCGGGAAGTGGAAAGACGCCACATATGCGCTAGCAGAAGATGATGAAATCATGGGGCAAGCCCTAACCATTTTACTACTGGATAAGGCCGATAAAGTCCGCATTGATTATGAAACCAGCCCGGAGGCGGAAGGACTGCAATGGCTCACCCCCGAACAAACAGCCGGCAAAAAGCATCCTTATTTATTTTCACAGGCTCAGGCTATTAATGCCAGGACAATGACGCCCATTCAGGACACACCGGCCATTCGGATTACCTATACAGCGACATTACGTACGCCCCCTGAACTTCTGGCGTTGATGAGTGCGAATCAAGACCCAAACACGCCGCGCGACGGTGAGTATAGCTTTGAAATGCCGCAACCGATTCCGCCGTATTTATTGGCGATTGCAGCTGGCGATATTCAGTTCAAAGCCATTAATGACCACATCGGCGTATATGCGGAACAGTATATTCTCGACGCATCTGCCGAAGAATTCAGTGAAACTCCGCAAATGGAAGTCGAGAATGAACGGCTTTACGGGCCCTATCGTTGGGGCCGCTATGACATGATCGTTCTACCACCGAGTTTTCCATATGGTGGCATGGAAAATCCAAGGCTTTCATTTCTGACCCCAACATTGGTTGCTGGTGATAAAAGCCTGACGAATGTTGTCGCGCATGAACTGGCTCATAGCTGGTCGGGTAATCTTGTGACCAATAGCAGTTGGCGTGATGCCTGGCTCAATGAAGGCTTTACCTCCTATGTCGAGAACCGAGTAATGGAAGCCTTATATGGCCCTGAGCGGGCGATTATGGAGCAGGCACTTGATATGGAAGGACTCAAAAGAGGTCTTGCTGAAGCTAAACGTCCTGAGCTAACTCATTTGAAAATGCCGGAAGATATGAAGCATCCGGATGAAGCGTTTACGAGTGTTTCTTATATCAAAGGCGCGAATTTTCTATTCTTCCTGGAAGATCGTTTTGGCCGTGAGCATTTTGATCCCTTCTTGAAAAAATATTTTGATGAGAATGCGTTTAAGGCTGTCACGACAGAAGATTTTATCAAATATCTGCATGATGAACTGCACAGCAAGTTCCCGGACAAACTAACGCGCGCTGAGCTGGATGCCTGGGTGTATGGACCTGGCTTGCCGGATACAGCTAGAACACCCAAATCCAATGCATTTGAAAAGGTTAGTGAAATACAGTCAGGCTGGCTCGCCGGAGATATGGCGGCAAAAGATATTGATACATCCAACTGGTCGACTCATGAATGGCTGCACTTTATCAATACTCTTCCAGACGGTATTTCTAAAGGAAAGCTGGCGGAAATGGACGAAGCCTTTAATTTGACAGGCACGCAAAACGCCGAGACCGCTTTTGCTTGGTATATGCAAGCTATCAAAGGTGACTATCAGGTTGTATCCAATGATTTGCGAGAATTTTTGATGACTGTTGGCCGCGGTAAATTCATCTATCGGCTTTACGGTGCACTTAAAGCACACGGGCAAGGGGAGTGGGCAAATTCTGTATATGCTAAGGCAAAAGCGGGTTACCATCCTATTGCTCAGCGCCGCATTGACGACATCTTGAAAGACTAAATTATGAGCAAGCGCGTTGTACTTCTTGATGGAGGTATGGGTCAGGAGGTGATGAAACGTTCTGGTAGTGAGCCAAAGCCGGACTATCCATCATAGGCGGATGCTGCGAAACCAGTCCGGCTCATATTGGGGCCTTGCGAGACGCTCTTACAGCCGAGGGGTATGAGCTCGTTTGAGTTCGTTTCAGAGCTATAAGGGTTTTAAAACTTGATGGTTTTTGAACGGGTTTCATTATCCGGACTAACAAGACTTAGTTTGGCTTCGCGCTTGTCCCAATCAATGTCCATAAGTCCGTAATTCACTTCCATTTGCGGATCGCCATCTCGGAATGGGCCCGGTTCGATACGGGTTTCACCAGAGCGTGCGCGCCATACACTGACGGGTGCATTGAGAGATGAGGTCGTCATCTCGACCAGCCTGAAGTCTGTGACATCACTTCGCTCATAAAAAGCGCCTGAATGCCGGTCGCCGGAAATAATCACGGTATTTGACGCATTATTGTCTTTGAGCATGTTGTAAAGTTTCTGCCGTTCCAGAGGTAAAGTGCGCCATGCTTCCCAGCCATGCCCATCCGCAATCACTTGAATGGAAGAAACCAGAATGCGTAAGTCTGCAGGTTTTTTAAGCTCACTGTCCAGCCACGTCCATTGTGCTTCGCCGAGCATGGTTGATGTGGGGTCAAAGCTTTGAACATACCGTTCTTTTAAGGGGGCATTTTTCTCATCAGTTTTTTTAAGAGGTCCCCTGAAATATCGGGTGTCGAGCAGAATAAATTGAACAGTTTCGCCTTTTGGACCGACCATTTCAGAGGTGTAAATGCCGGGCCGTGTACGGCGCGCATCATTGTCCGGTATATTCCACGCTTCTAAGAATAAATCCTTGGCTTTGTCTTTAAACTGATACTCTGCGCCCGCATCATTAGCGCCATAATCATGATCGTCCCAGGTGACCATCATCGGGACTTTGGCGCGAAAATCAGCAAAGGCCCGGCTATCGGCGAGTTTTTCATAACTTGCTTTCATGACGGGCATTTCCGGATCATTAAATCTCGGGTCATTGCTGTAGAGGTCTCCGTAAACATTATCGCCCAGGAAGACGAAAGCATCTGGGTTTTCGGCTGCAATTGTATTCCAGATTGATTGATCGTCTTTTTCCTTGAGACACGAGCCAAAGCCAATTCGCGTCAGAGCTTTGCGCGTATCGAGCTTCGGACTTGGCATAGCAATCTTTGAGGTTGGGTTGCCCAACACAATTGACTCGCCTGTATCAGGCATATTTGCGCAACTCATTAACAGGCCGGCAGTGGTTAAAGCTAAAATTTTGCGTAACATAAAGTGCCTCTTTTTGTGTAACTCTATTCAATCATGGACGCTTGGGCAAATGAAAGTGATGTAAAAAATACTTTACATTTGTTTTCACTTGTGGCTTAATGTAAAAAATACTTTACATGGAGAGGTTGATGACCCTGATTGAAGATATGAGCGAGACGCAGCGGCAGGCTTGGGTGACCTTGATAGTTGACGTCTTTGTATTCGTTTATTTTTTGAAAAACATAATGACGGCCGGATCTATCGATACGCTGAGTGCCAGTGGGCTGAGCAAGCTTATGATTGGTGTCATTATCACGACCATAATCCTGCATGCAGTAATTGCGAGCGTATTTGCGATGCGTAAGCAAGGGGAGGATGAAGATATCAAGGATGAGCGGGATATACGTATAGAGCGTAAAGGCGCAACATTTGGGTTTTATTTCCTGGCTGTTTTCATGAACATCATCATTGGCCATATTGTCATACAAAACGGGCTGGATAATTTGCCGAATGCGACCGAAGGCTATGCCGGGCCATTTGATTACACAAATACGTCTCACCTTGTCTTTGCGCTGACTTGCGCGGCTTTTATTGGCGACATCATAAAAAACAGCGTCATGGTTCTGGCGTACAGAGGCGAGTAATGGGAGGGAAGAAAACCCGGATTACGAACCATATACGGCGTATACGATTGGCTAGAACCGATTTAACACAAGCGGAACTCGCGCGGTGTGTTGGGGCAACCCGGCAGACAATCATTTCGATTGAAGGACAAAAATACGCGCCGTCACTGGAACTTGCCTTTCGGATAGCCCATACTCTGGGCGAGCCCATTGAAGAGGTTTTCACTTTTGACCCATCCGGACTGGAGATATAATAATGTCTAAAATTCAAGCATATGCAGCCAATGAAGCAGGGGCGGAGTTGGTCCCCTATGATTATGATCCTGGTCCACTGATGGCTGATCATGTTGAGGTGGAGGTCATGGCGTGCGGTATTTGTCATTCCGATGTGTCTATGCTTGACAATGAATGGGGCATATCCCGCTATCCTTTGGTTGCAGGACATGAAATTGTCGGCCGAATTGTGGAGCTAGGATCACAAGTCAAGCACGTTGAAAAGGGTCAAATTGTCGGTATTGGCTGGATGGCTCAAAGCTGCCTGACCTGTCACCCATGTTTATCTGGACAGCAACATCATTGCGGCCAGACGAGGCCAACAATTGCAGGTCGCCATGGCGGGTTTGCTGATAAGGTCAGGGTGCAGGCTATTTGGGCCCTTCCACTGCCGGATGGTCTGGATGTTGACAGCGCGGGGCCGTTATTTTGCGGGGGCATCACAGTCTTCGCACCGTTCATAAATTACGGAATTTTACCAACGGATAAAGTGGCTGTCATGGGTATTGGCGGATTGGGACATTTGGGATTGCAATTCGCTAGGGCTTGGGGCTGTGAAGTCACCGCTTTCACCAGTTCAATGGACAAGGCCGATGAGCTTATGGGCCTTGGTGCGCATCATGTGGTTAATTCAAGGGATAGCGATGCTCTTAAAACCCTAAAAGGGCGATTTGATATGGTGTTGTCCACGGTGAATGTGAACCTTCCTTGGTATAGCTATATTCGCGCCTTGGCGCCTGAGGGGCGTTTAGTTCAAGTGGGGATGGTTACGGAACCAATGCCTATTCCGGCATCAGGTCTTATAGCAGGACAAAAGCAAGTTGGCGGATCGGATACGGGGTCGCCTGCCATGATGGCTAAGATGCTAGAATTTTGTGCTCGCCATGATATCGCTCCCAAGGTTGAGTATTATCCTATGAGTGACATTAACGAGGCGATTGCCCGCTTGAAGTCAGGCAAAGCGAGATATCGGGTCGTGCTTAAACGCGATTAGTAATAAACGGATCGTGCAGCAGGGTCGTAGTCGGATAGCTCGTCCATACGGCCTTGTTTGACTTTTTGTGCCCAAAGCGGATCCTGAAGTAGAGCGCGACCAACGGCAACGAGGTCAAATTCACCTTGTTCCAAGCGTTCCATCAGATCATCCAGCGAACGCTGGGTAGCATTTTTCTGTTGAACCAAAGTAGAAATAAAGTCTGTTGAAAGGCCAACAGAGCCAACCGTGATGGTTGCGCAGCCTGTCAGTTTTTTAGCCCATCCCGCGAGGTTAAGATCAGAGCCTTCAAATTCAGGTTCCCAGAAGCGGCGCGTCGAGCAATGGAAAATATCAACGCCGGCATCTACCAACACGCCAAGAAATTTTTCAAGTTCAGCGGGGGTCTTTGCTAGCTTGCTGTCATAGCTTTGCTGTTTCCATTGAGACCAACGCAGGATTATAGGCATGTCGGGACCGACAGCTTTACGGATTTCCCGAACAACTTCGGCACCAAAATGGGTTCGATTTTCTAATGATCCGCCATATTTATCAGAGCGGATATTCATACCTTCCCAGAAGAACTGATCAATGAGATAGCCATGAGCCCCATGGATTTCAACGCAGTCAAATCCAAGATCCGCGGCTTTGCCTGCTGCTTCGGCATAAGCCATGATCATATCGGCCACTTCGGACTCACTTGGCGCGTCGAGGACCTGTTTTCCAGTATGGGTTATGCCGGAAGGGCTGTCCGATTTGGCGTCTGGATTCGGTCCGGTTCCAGGCTTGCGAACCATACCAACATGCCAAAGCTGCGGAGCTATTTTTCCGCTCTCCGCGTGGACTTGATCCACTATATTTTTCCAGCCTGCCAAAGCTTTTTCAGTGTGAAAATTTGGGATGTTAGGGTCATTGGACGCGCCCGCGCGGTTAATAGTTGTGCCTTCGGTGATGATCAGGCCTACATCGGCTTTGGCGCGGCGGGCGTAATATTCGGCAACGTCATTTCCTGGGACACCATCCGGAGAATGTTCCCTTGTCATAGGGGCCATAACGATCCGGTTAGGCAGTGAAAGGTTTTTACAGTTGAATGGTTTGAAGAGTGGTGTTGTATCAGTCATATTATCCACATAGCAGGTGGTAGCTGCGACTCAAATGGAAACTTGTATAAGCCCCGGTTTTTCGTTTAATTTGTGTAACTGATGTAAGCTTTGTGAGGACTGATAGCCCATGGGTATTCATCACTGTTTCTGAGCGAAGTCAGCCTATCCCACAAACGGAGAGCAACCGTTAGGACGATTTGGTGGTTTTGCGGTCTAGGGCAAAAATTGTGACCATTAAAACCACGCCCATTATTGCTCCAGGTATAATAATATAACCCAGCATGGTTTTTACATAACCGATTCGCTCTAAAAATAAGTTAACGACCTGTTAAAACTATTTTTACTGAATGATGTCCCGCTGCCTTGCGGCGGCCGTGCGAAAGGCTTATCTTGGGCCCCTTAAGGTGACTCTATGCAGATTTCGCGCAAATTTACCCGTCAGGGTGAGGGCCCATACGCCGACATATCGTTCAAAACGATTTCCAGTGAGCTTAAGCACGCTGATGGTTCAGTTATGTCGACGACTGGAGAATTTGCTGTACCGGAGGGTTTTTCACAGGTTGCTAGTGATATTTTGGCGCGGAAGTATTTCCGCAAAGCCGGTGTACCCAATAAAACAAAAGCGATTAATGAAGCGGATGTTCCCGGGTGGCTCTCTCGGAGCAAGCCTGTTGGTAAGACTACAAGCGGCGAAAATGATGCGCGTCAAGTGTTTGACCGGCTTGCAGGATGTTGGACTTATTGGGGTTGGAAGGGTGGTTATTTCAATGCAGAAGCCGATGCCCTCGCTTTTTATGATGAATTGCGGTTTATGCTGGCCTCGCAAATGGCGGCGCCAAATTCCCCGCAGTGGTTTAATACGGGTCTTCACTGGGCCTATGGCTTAACTGGTTCGGCACAGGGTCACTATTATGTGGATTATCAGACAGGCGGAGTGAAAGCGTCTGAAAACGCCTATGAACGTCCGCAACCTCATGCGTGTTTTATCCAGTCAATTGATGACAATTTATTGGGTCAAGGTGGAATCATGGATCTCTGGCTTCGCGAAGCCAGATTATTCAAATATGGATCCGGCACAGGATCCAATTTTTCAAATCTCCGAGGTGCTGGTGAGCCATTATCGGGCGGCGGAGAGTCTTCGGGCCTTATGAGTTTCCTTAAAGTCGGAGACGCATCCGCCGGAGCCGTTAAATCTGGAGGTACGACGCGGCGAGCCGCCAAAATGGTAATTGTCGATATAGATCATCCCGATGTGGAAACTTTCATTGATTGGAAAACTGAGGAAGAGATCAAGGTCGCTGCGCTGGTGGCAGGTTCCAAGATTGTTAAAAAACGTCTGGAGGCTATTGTTTCATCGGTTGTGAACTGCTCTGGCGGTGAAGAGTGTTTCGATCCATCTAAGAATACAGTGCTTAAACGTACAATGGCACAGGCGCGCCGTGATGGTGTGCCGGGCGGGATCATCGAAAGAGTTATTGCGCTGGCCAAGCAAGGTGTTGACCAAATTGATGTTTCTGAGTTGACAACTGATTGGAACGGCGAAGCCTATATGACTGTGTCGGGACAGAATGCCAACAACTCTGTTCGGGTCACTGATGAGTTTTTAAAGGCAGTCCGCCAAGACGAAAGCTGGGATTTGATCCGCAGAGCTGATGGTGCGATTGCTAAGAGTGTTCCTGCAAGAGAGCTTTGGTCTCGTATTGCGAAAGCCGCCTGGACCAGTGCTGATCCGGGTGTTCAATTCCACGATACCATTAATAGCTGGAACACCTGTCAAAAAGACGGCGATATTCGGGGGTCAAACCCTTGTTCAGAATATATGTTTTTGGATGATACTGCTTGTAATCTGGCCTCTTTAAACCTTATCAAATTTAGAACTGATGATGGCGGGTTTGACACCGATAGTTATGCGCATGCCTGCCGTCTCTGGACGATTGTTCTGGAAATATCCGTGATGATGGCGCAGTTCCCGTCAAAAGCCATTGCGCAAAGATCCTATGAATATCGGACCTTAGGGTTGGGTTTTGCGAATATTGGGGGCTTGTTGATGTCGTGCGGCATTGCCTATGACAGTGATGAGGGACGGGCAGCCTGCGGGGCTATAACGGCTCTCATGTCGGCTGTTGCCTATGAAACATCGGCAGAAATGGCACAGATTATGGGGGCGTTTCCAAGGTATAAGGCCAACGCCAAACCCATGATGCGGGTTATTCAAAACCACCGGCGCGCCGCTGAAAACCGAAAAACATATGATGGCCTATCTTACCGTCCTATGGGGCTGGATAAGACGCTAAACCCGTTTAAAGGCCTATGCGAGAGGGCCGTTAGCTCATGGAAAAGAGCGGAAAAAATAGGTGCTGATCACGGATTTAGAAATGCGCAGGTCAGCGTCATTGCCCCGACAGGGACCATTGGCCTTGTAATGGATTGCGATACCACGGGAATTGAACCTGATTTCGCCTTGGTTAAATTCAAGTCACTGGCTGGCGGTGGGTTTTTTAAAATTATCAATCAGGCTGTACCTGCTGCTCTACGGGCACTCGATTATTCGTCTGGGCAGATAAATGACATCATTGAGTATGCGCTGGGACGCGGCACGCTAAAAGGAGCGCCCGAAATCGGGCATCGCGCCTTAAAAGAGCGCGGGTTTAGCGACTTTGAAATAGAGAAAGTCGAACAGGGCTTAAAGAGCGCTTTTGATATACGCTACGCATTCTCTGTTGCGGTATTGGGCGAAGACTTTTGCCGGGACGTTTTAGGGCTAACCCCTGATCAATTAAGCCATAACGGTCATGATTTATTACCGCTTATGGGGTTTTCAGAATCCGAGATATCAGGCGCTAATATATATTGCGCTGGCGCGATGACATTGGAAGGTGCGCCGCATCTAAAAGATGTCCATCTGCCTGTATTTGATTGTGCCACCCCATGTGGCTGGAAAGGGACAAGAGCTTTATCAGCAAAGGCCCATGTTAGAATGATGGCTGCAGCGCAGCCTTTTATTTCGGGCGCTATTTCCAAGACCGTGAATATGCCATCGACGGCCAGTATCAATGATTGTCAGGATATTTATGATTTGGCTTGGCGTGAAGGCCTGAAATCTATTGCGGTTTATCGGGATGGTTCAAAACTATCTCAGCCTCTAAATAGTGCGATCTTTAGTGACGAAGCGTTGGATGATTTCGAAGATACGATTGATCAGTCAGGCTCTCAGAAAGCGTCAAAAGCGGCGGAACGTGTTGTCGAGAAGGTTATTGAACGTATTGTTGAAAAACCCGTTGAGCGTGAACGCTTACCTGATCGGCGCACAGGGTATATTCAAAAGGCGTCTGTGGGCGGACATAAGGTTTACCTGCATACAGGAGAGTTCGAAAGCGGACGTCTTGGTGAAATTTTCATTGATATGCATAAAGAGGGCGCCGCCTTTAGGTCCTTGATGAACAATTTTGCTATCGCCATATCGATTGGCTTGCAATATGGGGTACCGCTTGAGGAATTCGTGGAAGCCTTTGTTTTTACGCGCTTTGAGCCTTCAGGCCCGGTTATAGGGAATGACCGGATTAAATTCGCCAATTCAATTCTTGATTATATCTTCCGAGAGCTGGGAATTTCTTATCTTGGTTGGCATGACCTAGCTCATGTAAATCCAAATGAAGCGACGCCTGATCATTTAGGACAAGGCGAAGCCGAGCGTAATCCGGGGCCGGGCGATGTCGGGGAACAGCTGTTTTTGCCGGGTTATTCCAAGGGTTTCAACCGTGAGCTCATTCAAGATGAAAATGTTGTTCCGTTTACGCAGCGGGCCGCGAACGCAGCCGCCAATGAAACAAGTCGCGATGATTTAGATCTGGAAATAGACGAAGAAAGTCTGAGTTTAGCGCCAGATTTGAATATTGCTGTCGAGAATGCGTCAGTTCCAAGCTCAGGTCCTGCAGTATCACCGGTTAGCAAATCCCGCTTTCAGGGCTATACGGGTGATTCTTGTATGGAATGTGGGCATTTCACCTTGGTTCGCAATGGTACTTGTTTAAAATGTGAGACTTGCGGCGCTACATCGGGTTGTTCTTAGTGGCTTTCCTCAATTATACATTTATTTAGCGGGAAAATGTACTGTAACATTACTGTAAATTTACTCGCCTGCCATACTCTGTGGCCTTATAAGGCTTTCGATGACGATACGTATGACTTTTCAAACCATTCTTAAAACAGCATGTTTGCTGGGCGGCGTAGCTATGATGGCCATCCCTGCAGAAGCCCAGTGGAAGCGCGTCGATAGCCGCGTTACCGTATCGGCCGGGAGCTGCTCCGGTTGTGATTTATCGGGCAAAGATATGCATGGCCTTCGCCTTAAGAATGCTAACTTTTCAGGATCTTTATTTAACCGTGCCAATTTGTCTGGTGGCGAGTTTTACGGTGCGGATCTTAGGGGGGCACACTTCAAAAAAGCATTTCTGGCTCGCCTGAAGGGCGAGGGTGTTATCCTGCAAGGTGCTAATCTGACGGACGCAACGCTGACGGAGTCTGATTTAGTAAACTGTATTCTGACAGGCGCCAGTTTGAACGGCGCTGACCTTGCGCGGGGTAGTTTCCGTCAAACGAACTTTAATGGCGCAAACCTAAGCGGTTCAAAGGCCCTTGGGACGGATTTCACGGGGTCTCATTTTGTACAAGCGGAATTTGATAATGCGAACCTCACAGGTGCTGTTTTCAAAGATGCTGTTTTGAAAAATGCAGCTTTCGGCAAGGCAAATCTCCACGGCGCAAATCTGGAAGGAGCAAATCTTTCGGGAGCTAAATTAAGCACCGTCAAAGGCTTGAAACAGGCACAGCTGGATACCAGCTGCGGTGATGGGGCGACCGAATTGCCTTTTGGTCTTTCAGTTTCTTACTGTGCAGAGAACCTGACAGAATTGGAAATGTCTCACAATGGTGATCACCTTCATTTGAAGGCTAAGGATCAATACATAGCTCAACGGGTTGATCAGGCTATTACAAATGTTGAAGGCCTGATGAGCACCGCCGATGCCTCTACCCGGCGTGAGCTGCAAAAGGTTCATTCAGATTTGCGGGCTGTACGCCGGGCTGTTGAAGAGTAATATTACCCTTTTTTATCTTCGACCGGGACTAACTTAAGGTGCAGTTCTTTTAACTGAGCTGTGTCGGCTTCTGAAGGGGCATTCATCATCAAATCCTGCGCTTGTCCATTCATTGGGAAGAGGATTACCTCACGAATACTTTTTGCGCCCGCCAGTAACATGACAATACGATCAACACCCGGCGCAATTCCGCCATGAGGAGGCGCGCCATATTTAAACGCATTGATCATGCCAGCAAACTTATCTTCGACGACTTCGGGGCCGTAGCCAGCGATTTCAAAGGCTTTGTACATGATTTCCGGCTTGTGATTTCTGATCGCTCCTGATGATAGCTCTACGCCGTTACAGACGATGTCATATTGGTAAGCTAGAAGTTCCAGCTGCTTTTCTTCGGTGTCGGCTGCCAGTAAGGCGTCCATCCCGCCTTGAGGCATGGAGAACGGGTTGTGGGAGAAGTCTACCTTCTTGTTGTCTTCATCCCATTCATACATCGGGAAATCGACAATCCAGCAGAACTTAAATAC
>JAHDGM010000013.1 GCA_020627655.1 Hellea sp. | reverse complement strand
CAGGGATTATGACAAACTGATAATCGATATTGAAACAAATGGTGCTGTTACGCCGGAAGACGCGATTGATGTTGCGGCGCGCATTCTTCAGGATCAATTCCAGGTCTTCGTTAACTTTGATGACCCCGAAGACAGCATTCGCGAAGCTGATAAGCCAGAGCTCGACTTTAATCCTGCACTTCTGCGTAAGGTTGAGGAGCTTGAGCTATCTGTTCGTTCTGCAAACTGCTTGAAGAATGACAATATCGTTTATATCGGTGACCTTATTCAAAAGTCAGAGTCTGAAATGCTTCGCACTCCGAACTTTGGTCGTAAGTCATTGAATGAAATTAAAGAAGTTTTGGCTGCTATGGGTCTGCACCTGGGTATGGATGCTCCGAACTGGCCGCCAGAAAATATTGAAGAACTTGCCAAGAAATATGACGACCGTATTTAGGTCGCAATTAAGTTAAGAGGAATTCGCCATGCGCCACCGCATTGCCCATCGCAAACTGAACCGTACCAGTTCACACCGCAAAGCCATGTTTGCTAATATGTCTTCGAGTTTGATCGAGCATGAGCAAATCGTCACGACTTTGCCAAAGGCCAAAGAACTACGTCCATTTGTAGAAAAACTCGTTACTCTTGCAAAAAAAGGTGATTTGAACTCTCGCCGCATCGCCATTGCGCGGACTCGGAATAAAGAGATGTCCAAGAAGCTGTTTGATGTTCTGGGGCCACGTTACAAGGATCGTCAGGGCGGCTATATCCGCGTCTTAAAAGCCGGTTATCGCTATGGTGATAATGCGCCTATGGCTGTTATCGAGTTTGTTGACCGTGACGAGTCTGCTAAAGGCGCGGCCGATCATGCCCGTATGGCCGAAATGCAAGGTGAAGAAGCGTAAAGCTCTCAACTTCACGATTGAATTAACGAACCCGCTCGATGAAGCGGGTTTTTTTATAGCGTTTATAAGAATTTCATTGTTAACTTGTTGCTAGTTAAGTCTATCTGTATGCATATGGATACGAAAAGGGCGCCAATGTATAGTGAATTGAAGCGATATCGATATAAAGCCTTCATCAGCTATAACCATAAAGATAAAAACCATGCCCGTCGTCTGCATCGCGGGCTAGAAACTTATAAGTTACCAAAGACTTTAGCCAAGGATCGACGTCCGGCGTTATATCCTGTCTTTTTGGATGAAAGTGAGCTTACGGCAGGCGCAACCCTTAGTGATTCTATTCAGGCGGCCCTAACAGACAGTGCTTATTTAATCGTAATTTGTTCCGAAAATGCTGTGGGTTCTCGTTGGGTGCAGGCGGAAATAAGCTTTATGCGCAGCCTGGGCAGGGCGGATGATATTATTTCAGTTATTCCTAGCTCTGGCGCTGATGAAAGCCATGTGAGGTCACTGTTACGGGATGAAAATACCGACACTGCCGACGGGGCTGAACATTTAGCGGCTGATTTCAGACGTGGAAATAATCGACGCCTGCAGTTTTTAAAAATTGTATCAACACTTACGGGACATCCATTGGATGGCCTGTACCAGAGGGAAAGCCAGCGTAAATTACGGGCATATACTATCATGTCGGCGGGTATGGCGGCTTTGACAGTTGTGATGAGCGCACTGGCATGGAAAGCTTATTCTTCTGAACAAGAGGTCATTCGGCAAAGAGCCAAGTCTGAGCAAGTTCTGGAATTTATGATCACGGAATTCCATGATGACCTGGAGAAACTTGGTCGCTTGGAATTACTCTCGCGGGTTGGCGAAAAGGCTCAGGATTATTTTGAGGATAGGAAACTTTCCGACCTGCCAGACAGTTCCGTCCGGATCCAATCACGAACTTTACGGCAATTAAGTGATGTGGACGAAAAACGCGGGGAATTAACGACGGCTAAATTGCGGCAGCAAAGTGCGGTTGCGGCATCCGAGCAGCTGCGGGTTCGGTATCCAGACAATGTAGATATACTGCTTGAGCATGCAGAGAATAATGAAATGCTGGGTTTTATTCATTATCAGTTGGGAGATTTGGCGGCGGCGCGTAAAGATTTTGAAGAGGGGGCCAAGCATCTTTCCAAAGCGCAGCAGTTAAAGCCTGATGAGTCCAACATAGTCTGGCGCCGAGGTATTGCAGAACAAAATCTCGGAGTGATGATCCTTCAAACAGGTCAAAGCGAGGCAGCATTGCCACATATAGAGAGCGGGATAAAAAGGCTGGAATCTATCAAACCGGAAATGGATTTGACGGAAGAGCAATGGTTCGAATTCGCCAATGGATATACATGGTATCTCCGGGCTTTACCAGATACGACGCCTATGGAGTTTCTTTTTGAAACCCGGGATAAACAGCTGGGAATTTTTCAATCACTAGAGAAGAATAATCCAGACGCTTACACCCATCGCGGGGAAAGACTCAACATAGAGCGCGCCATCGTTATTTTGCTTTTAAACAGCGGTAGAGATGCTGAAGCAGAAAGTTTAATGCGGAAGATTCAGGCGGAGTTTTCGGAAATGCTTGAGCATGACCCCGAAAATATAGGGTGGCGACGCCATTTAATGCGATCCAAGCAAACTTTGGCGCGCTTACATCATAAGCGCGGTGAAATAGATCATCGTAATCGCGAGCTTGAAGAAGTGTTATCACTCTGGGAAAAAGAGGGTGGCAAAAAATGGTTGGTCACATCCGATATTGTCCTCAGCGCGAATAGATTACGGGCTCGAAAGGCGTTTGAAGAACAATCCGCTCAAGAGGCTATTAAAATTTTAGTCGATGCCGAAACCGAGATACGCAATTATCGAAAGGAAAAAATTCGTCCTTTAGATAAATATAATATAGCCAGTCTGAATAGCTTAAAGGCATCTTTTTATCATGCCGAAGGTGACGAAAAGGCGGCTCAGGATACTCAAAAAAAGGTCATTAATCTTTTAAGCGCAAAAGACAGTTACACAATTTCAGAGCAATTGCTTTTACTGCGCGCCTACAAATATTTAAATCTCACAGATAAAGAAGCAGACCTTCGAACGCTTCTGGAGACCAAAGGTATTGTTCTTGATATCTAACCCTTATCGGTTGCCTAATATTTGCTGAATAACTTCGGGTTGGTTTTCAAATTCTTGTTTCATTCGCTCGATATCGCTGGCTAAAAGTTCTTCCTGATTCAGAACTTTTCGCGCTCGAAGCAATCGCGTCCATTCATCGGCTGTGCCGCCATTTTCGTATATTCTTTCCGCTAGTCCCGACACCATGTTTTCGATCATTTTCTGACGATCCTGCGGGCTCATTTGGGCAGCATCTTTCATGGCCATTTGCCGGTTTACATAGGCTATGGCGTTATCATATTCGGCCCTGATATCGCTATTGTCCGGTACGATCTGTGTCAGTCTTTCATAACTTTCTAATGCCTCAGAATAAGCTCCAATTTGCATCTGGCTTCGCGCCAGTAAATGCCAGCCCTGAATATCCGTAGAACCGGATTCTTCCAGCTGAGTTTTAAGTCTGTGGATGAGCTCTTGATTTTCGCGAAAATCAGTCATTTGTTGCGTCCCTGTTTCAGCTGAATGCTGAGGGGATTGCGCTGGAATATTTCCTGTCAAGTCAGGCCGGCCTAAAACGGCGTAAAGTCCCATAATTGAGAGGCTAGATACAATAGCGGTAATGCCGAACACAGAGCGGCGACCCTCTATATTTTCGCGCAGCAGCGGGGCGAAAAGAAAAGCCGTCACCGTAATGGCAGTCGCGAATAGTAAAAACCAGATCATGGTTGGTTACTATCTGAAAAAGACGGGGCAGAATAGAGAGCATTTATGGGTGAACATCGAATAGCAAATAAACACCTATTCATCGGATCATGACGAGAGTTTAAGGCGAGTTTCCGTATTTTTACTGCTATTCATCCGTGCACAGGCGCGAAACTTGCACTATAGAACGCAGCGTAATTATATCTGTTTTGGGGGATCATTCTATGCTGAAACATTGTTTAATAAGCGCCTCAATCCTTATGGGTCTATCGGCGTTACCGACAACCGCAATAGCGCAATCCGGCGATACCAGCCCGGTATTACTGCTGGAGAGCGGACCTTCTGATAATCCGGAATATCGCCGTATGGTATTTGTTAAGTACCTAGTGGGTGACCGGGTCAATGTGGCTTATAAGGCTTATAATCGCAGTGAATTCATTCAGGTGCCCGATACGACCCCTGGTGAGATGATCAGGGATTGTGCATTTGGGAAAACAACTAGTTTTTCAGATATACGTGCCTTTGAGCGCGCAGATGCCCGTCTGGCTCGTAACGGCCAGGCTCCCAAGATTACCCGCTTTTGTATTAAAGGCGTTTCGGGCTGGGAGTCTCAAGGCAATCGCAAGAAGTATTTGGACCCCATTTTTAACGGCATGCCTTACGCCGCGACTTTGAAATAGTATCCAAGCTTAAATTTTCATTACAGCTTTTTTAGTTGACCACACTTGTAGTCAGTCTTATGACTACATCTGTAATCAATATGAGAGAGCCCTAATGAAACGTATTTCTCAGGCAGAACTGGATGTCATTGATGTCCTTTGGCGGGAAAGCCCATTGGCTGCAAGTGATGTGGCATTGCAGCTTGCAGAGAAGGACTGGAATATACGAACCGTCAAAACTCTGTTGTCGCGATTAGTTGAGAAGAACGTAATCAGCACACAGCAGGATGGCCGCCGCTACCTTTATACACCAATTATATCCAAAAAAGATTATGCCGCTCGTGCGGCGCGGCGGCTTAGTGATCGCCTTTTTGGCGGAAGGGCGGCGCCGCTTGTAGCGCATCTGGCCGACGGGCAAGGACTTTCCGATGAAGACATTGCGGAACTTGAAGCTTTAATTCAGGAGCTGAAAGATGACCGCTAATGCATTTCTAGATTGGGCCATACCCACCAGCTTTGCCGTAACGGGATTAATCTTATTTGTTCTTTTGGTTCGGCGGCCTTTTGCGCGGCATTTCGGGGCCAAAGCGGCTTATGCTCTTTGGGCATTACCTATGGTGCGGCTGGTAATGCCGGCGATACCGATTTTAAGGCCGGAAACCCTGGCTGAGCCTTCTAACGGCACGCCTGTAATCTATTATTCGCAGGCCACGTTAACTGAGCCTGTTTCCAGTCCGTTTGATATATCTGCCATTGTTTTCGGAACGTGGTTGGTCGTGGGTTGTTTTTGGCTTGCGCTGCAGTTGTGGCGGCAGGATAGATTCAAGACCGCTCTGCGACGCAAGAGTGAGCCATTATCAGGTTCTGCCGCTTATCTCGCGGCCGGGCTTACAGATGAACTGGAATTACGGCGCTTACCTGAAATCCGAATATCTGCAGATCAGACAGGGCCGCTTGTTACGAATTTATGGAGGCCCATGATTATACTCCCATTTGGATTTTCAGATGAGTATGATCAATCGCAACAACGCTATATATTGGCCCATGAGCTTGCGCACATCAAAAGACGAGATCTTTGGGCAGCGTTAGCGGTACTGATTTTCAGGGCCTTTAACTGGCCTAATCCGCTGGTTCACTATGCCGCCCGATATTTCCGGGCTGATCAGGAAGCCGCTTGTGACCAGTTCGTCATAACTGAATTTGGCGACACAAGCCAAACCCGGTCCGGTTATGCCGAGACACTTATTCATGCTGCAAGGACAGCTGTAACCCCGTTCAGCCCCCAACCTTTGGGTCTGACTATTCACCACCCCCTCAAGGAGAGACTTATGATTTTGAAATCACAAACGAAAAGATCCAGCAAGCTGCGCCTAGCTGCCAGCACATTAGCCATGGGCGCGCTGCTGGCCTCAGCGCCCTATACTGCCATGGCCGATCCAGATGTACCAACGCCGCCTGCTGTGCCTGAGGTGTCATCAGAGCATAGCGAAGTTTCAAAACGGGTTGTAAAATGGGTCGAAAGTGACGGTGAAGCGACTAAAAAACGTCACATCGAAGTCGAAGTCAAAGATGGCGTCACAACCGCTTGGGAAATTGATGAAAACGGAAACAAGACTCAAATCCCGGAAAGTGATCTTGAAATCTTTGACGCTATTGAAGGCAAGAGCGGTATGAAGATTATGCATGGTAATAAATTTCCACATCTTGATGGGGACAAGAACGCTATCATCATTAAGCGTATGGGTGTGGACAGCATGAATGATGAAGAACGTGCAAAATTCATGGAAAAGCTGAAAAGCGGTGATTTCCCCAAGTCAATTACCGTAGAAAAAGACATGCACTTCAACTTCGATTCAGACAAAATGACAGAGGAAGAAAAAGCCAAGTTTATGGAGAAGCTCAAAAATAATGAGCATATGACCCTTTTCTTTGAGAAGCATGGCGAGGGTGATGTTCAAACATTCATCAAAAAACTTGAAGATGGTAAAGGCATGAGAACTTTACACTTGTCTACAGATAATGACTTTGAGTTTGAATTTCATCAGGAAGGTTCCGATGCTAAGGCTATGGTTGGAATAGCCAAGGACATGTTGGAAAATGTGGACACTAACGAAGTTAGCTCCCGCGCGCGTCGTAAAATACAGGCCGCGCAGCGTGCCTTACGGGACGCTCAAAGAGAACTTGAAAAAGAGTAGTTTTCCAAGCTGGTCCTAACCGGCCAGTTTAGACAAAGATGGCGACCGATTGCATCCCTTCGGCAATCAGGTCGCCTTTTCTATTCCAGAAGCGCATTGGCTGAGAAGAATAACCATCTTTAGCGGCTGATTGTTGGGTTTCCACTTGATACCAACCGCCATCACTGTCGATATCATCAACCAGTATGTTCATTTGCCAGTTCATGGAGCTTATGGGGCCCATACGTTTAAAAGTCGGCAAGGCTGCTGGCGGCAATACATCCCCTAGAGTTATAAATGCAGCCATGCCGGAACGCGAGTTTTCATCTACGTGGCGGGACCAGCACCGAATATAGGCTTTATCTGCACCGCTTAGTGGGCGATGACCTTCGATTAATTTAGTCTCAAAGCGCTGGAAAAATACGGGCACTGTCGGCGCAATTTCAGGCGGAATAAACGGTTCGCAGTCATCAGGGGCTGGTGCAGCAGGGGCCGTTATTGTTTCCGATAGGTCAGATTTACGGGCTTTGCCAAACATACATATGGCAATGGCGCTGACATCATCACCGCTTAGAGTTTGAACCTCAATAGTGGTAACATTGCGGCCCTGTCTGAGTTTTCGGGTTTTAAAAGTGGCATTTTCAGCCACCGGACCAACAAATGTGATTTGGATTGACCGAAGTGAGGGTAGATCAGGGAAGTCTTTTTCAATGGCCGCCAGTGATAGGCCTGCTGTTAATCCGCCATAAGCCGTGCGGCCTTGACGCCAATAGGGAGGAATATTGGAAATGTACCCATTATTGGCAGGTGATAGCGCTAATGCCATGCTGTGAAACCCAAGAATACTATCTCTATCTGCCATACGGTCTGGTATCATGGGGAGAAAGTTGGAGCTATGAATAAATTTGCATATGCGCCAAAAAAAAAACAGACGCAAAATCTTGCGCCTGAAGTTAAGGGGAATAACAACAATATAGCTGCTCCGATCCTGGCTGGATGTGATCAAGATCACGCATGTTGACTATAAATTGTACTAGTGGACAAAACATGTTTATCCGGGTTAGTTTGTTTACAGGTTTGATGAAGCTGTAGGGGGGCTTGCCATGCTTCGAATTTCGGTACTGGGTGCGGGTTCGATCGGATGTTATTTAGGCGGGCATTTGCAAAATGCCGGGCAGCGCGTAACATTTATAGGACGCAACCGGGTAAAATGGGGCACAGATTTAAAGGGCATGGCGCTCACCCATTACAAGCGCCCACCTATCACCATTCCCGTTGGGGAACTGGACTATGTTCTGGATTATAAAAGTCTCAGCCAGGCTGATATAATTTTGGTTTGCGTTAAGGCGCAGGACAGCGTGGAAGCCGCGCAATTAATTATGCACAATGCGGCTCCGAATACGCTTGTGATTAGCTTTCAAAACGGGATCAATAATCAAGGCATAATAGAGAGGGCTTCCGCTCAGCGCGTATTAGGCGGGGTGGTTCCTTTCAACGTAACTCAGTCACGGGCTGGACAATTTCACTCGGGTACTGAAGGTGATTTGATAATCGAAGCATCAGATGATGTCAGGCTCAAAAAGTTGATAAAGGCTTTTCGTAAATCAGGCATGGGGGTCAAGACGACCGAAGACATAGCAAGTGTTCAGTGGGGCAAACTCCTCGTCAATTTGAACAATGCTTTATCCGCGCTCTCAGGGGACACTTTACATAAGGGCTTATCGCAACGGGATTACCGTGAATTTTTGGCTGCTATGATGGAAGAAGGATTAAAGGTCTGCCGAGGTGCAGGTATTGAGCCCCAAACATTTGGCCGGGCTTCGATTTCAAAAACGATCAGTATCTTACGACTGCCCAATTTTTTATTCAAACCTGTTATGAATAATGTTTTGAAAATTGATAAGTCGGCCCGTTCCTCAATGTTAGATGATTTGGAAGCGGGGAAACCGTCCGAGATTGAATATTTGCAAGGCGAAATTATCCGCCTGGCGGAACGGGTGCATCAGTCAGCCATGCTGAATAATCTTATCCGACGTGAAGTTATCAGAGCATTTGATGCCGGAAAGTCGCCCTATTTGAGCGGTAAAGATATTATGGGACTGCTGACTACAATTTAACAGCGTCCATTACTCCATAGCTTCGCGTAATGGGCCTTCCTGCGGCATGCCGATTGCATGGAACCCGCCGTCAACGTGATGGGTTTCACCTGTACAAGAAAGCCCCAGGTCAGATAATAGATAGAGCGCAGCGCCAGCGACACCCATAGGGTCTGTATTGTCCTGCATAGCGCTGGCGGCCTTGTTAAACTTGAACATATGACGTCCTGATCCGATACCGGCTGCTGCCAGGGTTTTAATTGGTCCTGCAGAGATCGCGTTGACACGGATGCTGCGCGGACCAAGATCAGCTGCGATATAGCGCGTGCAGGCTTCAAGCGCTGCTTTAGCAACGCCCATAACATTGTAATTGGGAACAACCCGTTCAGATCCTAAATAGGTCAAAGTAACCATGGCGCCGCCATCATTCATGATTTCACTGGCGCGCCGCGCGGCATCAACAAATGAGAAAGCTGAAATATCAAGCGCAGATTTAAACCCTTCACGTGTTGTATTGTCCACAAATGAACCCGCAAGCTGGTCTTTACCGGCAAAAGCGATAGCGTGCACAAGAAAATCTATCTTTCCCCATTTGTCTTTTAAGGTTGCAAAAGTATTGTCCATTGTGGCGTCATCTGTGACATCACATTCGACCAATATGTCAGAGCCAATACTTTCAGCCAGCGGCTTTACGCGGCGCAAGAGAGCTTCGCCTTGATAGGTGAAGGCGATTTCAGCACCCTGAGCCGCCAATTGTCTGGCAATGGCCCAGGCGATGGAATTCTTATTGGCAACGCCCATGATAAGGCCGCGTTTGCCTTTCATCAGATCTCCAGTGGGGAAGTTCTGTTCAGCCATGATGTATCCTTATTTTATTTTACGTCCGTAAAGCTCGAGTCGGTGGTCAACCAGTTCATATCCTAGTTTTTGAGCAATTCTTTCCTGTAGTTTTTCAATTTCAGGGTCGACAAATTCAATAACTTCTCCAGAGACCACATCAATCAAATGATCATGATGATCGTCGTCGGCGGTTTCATAACGGGCGCGACCGTCGCGAAAATCATGGGTTTCTATGATATTGGCATCGGAAAACAGACGCACTGTCCTGTAAACAGTTGCGAGCGAAATCTTAGGGTCTACGGCGATAGCACGTTTATAGAGTTCTTCTGCGTCTGGATGGTCGTCAGCATCTGATAAGACTTTGGCGATAACCCGTCTTTGATCGGTCATTCTCAGGCCGCGTTCACTGCATTTTTTTTCAACCCAGCTGGTCATGACGTGTCTTTGATTCCTCTCTTTCCGGCGGCTACTCTATAGCGCGCTTACTTAGGCGTCTAGCCTTTTGCGAAGCGTGATGGCGGCAACCCGGCCGTTCTCGCGACGATAATAAGCGGGACGTCGTCCAAATTTTTCAAACCCTGATTTTTCATAAAGGGATAATGCGTGAATATTGTCTTCTGCAACTTCCAGGAACAAAATTTCAACGCCTTGTTTGGCGGCAGTCACGCATCCAGCGTGCAATAATTTATGAGCGATTCCAGTGCGGCGATAGGCTTTTTCAGTTACAAGCGTTAGAACTTCCGCCTGGTCTGCCGCTGGCTGAATAATGATAAAACCCTGAAGCGGATCTGCATAGCCCAGGCATATATCTTTTTCCGCATGCGTTCTCATTTCTGCCGCCGACCAAGCGTGGTCAAAGGCTAAGCCATGAATGGAAGCCATAGAATTAGCGTCAGAGGCGGTAAGTGTTCGGATCACAGACTAATGCCGCCAGGAAGTTTCGCATCTGGGGGGCGTGAATATAGAGGGTTAGCCGGACGGGATTGCGGATTGTGATCCATAGATATCCAGGCCAGGGCGCTCGGCGAGATATGTGAAATGGAATTTTCCTGATCAAAATATGTCGCGCCATCTCCAACGAGCCGGTCATATCCGAGCTTCTTAATATTCGTTTTTGCGTCAGGGATTGTCATTGTGACCGGAGTTTGAATCTCAGCACGGCCGTCATAGGCAGCCCAGCATAATTGCCCTCGCCGAACATCCATTACGCTTACAACACGTTTATCCTGATGCGGATCAATTTGTGCCGCAAGAACTTCCAGCGCTGAAAGGCCAATTACAGGGATTTTACGGGGTAGAGCAAATCCGCGGGCAAATGCTAGTGCTACGCGCAACCCTGTGAAACTACCGGGACCTGTACAAACGGCTACGCGCTGAATTTCTTGAGCCTTGATGTTTTCGAGGCTTAAAAGGTCATTGACCATAGGTGCAAGGCGTTCTGCATGCCCGCGACCGATTTTCTCTGTGCAGGAGGCTATAAGGCGGGCCTCATCGACGATGGCTGCGCTGCACCAAGCTCCGCTTGTATCCAGTCCTAATGTAATCAAGCGGCTTGCTCGACCCGGGTAACTTCAGGAACATAGTGTTTGAGCAGATTTTCAATGCCTGACTTCAAAGTCATGGTTGACGACGGACAGCCGGCGCAGGCCCCGCGCATTTCAAGAAATACAGTGCCATCATCGACGTCAAAATGTTTAAAAACGATGTCACCGCCATCCTGGGCGACAGCGGGCCGCACGCGAAGCTCGATCAATTCTTTGATTTGTTCGACGATTTCTAAAGTCTCGCCCTCATAAACATGCTCACTGGCAAGCTCTTTGGCAATCTGATCAGTGAGCGGTACGCCGCCAGCGACAAAAAAATCCATGATTGCGCCAAGAACAGCGGGCTTCATATGTTTCCATTCAGAGCTATCGCTTTTGGTTACAGATACATAATCAGAACCAAAGAAAACCCGGTCAACATCGGGTATCATGAATAACATTTCCGCAAGCGGGGCGTGGCTGACATCGGCCCCTCGTTTAAATTCCTGAGGTGGACGATCTTGGCCGGCTACGTCCCGCCCGGGCAGGAATTTCAAAGTTGCCGGATTTGGCGTGTCTTCAGTTTGGATAAACATGTTAGTCTCCGTGTTGACGCCCTACATGGCGATTTTAGGCGTTAACTGCAATAGGTCTGTTATATTTTCACATCACATCTTGACCATTTTCATGCATGGCTCATCATAGAGCCATGAGATTTTTCTTTCTTTTGCCGTTGTCTTTGTCAGCTTGCACCAGTTTGAACACGCGCCTGCCTGAACTGCCAGCGGCTAAAGTAAAGGCTGAAAAACAAGCTCAAGAGAAGGCAGTTTTTAAGAGCATGTCGGAATACCGAGATCGGTTACACCGCGTCGCTTACCCGATTTTGCGAGCGAATGCTGAGCTGTGTCCAAAAACCCAACTTGATAGCGGTCTGGTCACGGCTACGGCGACAAATTACGCAAAAGAATTGCGAGCGGCAGCCAGGCGGGAACTGGGTGTTTCAAATGATCCTAAGGTGATTTATGTGCGTCCGGGCTCGGCAGGGCAAAAAGCGGGCATTCGGGCTAGCGATATGCTGCAAACCGAGGAAGGCAAGCCTCTAGGCGCTGGAAAACCCTTGGAAGCGGTCATGCAGTCTGGGGGTAATATTCGTGTTATGCGAGGTGAAGACTCATTTGAGAAAACCCTCAAAGGTGAGGAGGTTTGTGGTTATGCTTTGCAGCTAAAAATGACTTCTGCCATTAATGCTTATGCAACCGGCAAATCTATAGTCATGACTGCGGGTATGATGGAATTTGTGAAATCTGATGATGAGTTGGCCTATATTATAGGCCATGAACTGGCTCACAATACGCAAAGCCATATTCGAAAATCTATCACTAATTATGTTCTGTCCTTAGGGGGAACGCGATATACGAGGCCATTTGAAGCTGAAGCTGATTATGTCGGAATATATTATATGGAGCGGGCCGGCTATAATTCGGATAATGTTGAGGATATGTGGCGACGCCTCGCCAAACTGTCAGCTCGGCCCATAGGGCGTGCAAAAACCCATCCAGCTTATCCAACTCGGACAGTTCAAATAAAAGCGACACGTGAAGAAATAGAGCAGAAACGAGCCGCAAATGTACCTATGCGCCCTGAACTCAGAAGGTCAGGGAGATGAATATAAAATCTTTCATCATAGCTGTGCTGTGTTTCGCCCTTACGGCCTGTAACAGCAGTGAGGCGGATGATTTTGAAGACAGTCCTGTTTTGCCAACCACGCCAAAGCAATCAGGCCAGACAGGCGCAGTTGTTGAGACACAAGGTGAATTTCAGGCCCTATTGTCTGAATATCAAGCGCTCAATCAGCGCGTGGAAAATGTTGCCTATAGGTTACTAAGCGCAAATTATGATCAATGCCCGCAAACTCAGCGTAGTATCGGCCTGCAGGTTCACACAGTTTCGGAATATCCCGAAGATTTGCAGCCCTATGCAGGGGCGTTACTGGGTGTCATGGATGCTCCGTCCGTTCGGTTGGTCGCGGCTGGCTCACCGGCTGAGCGGGCCGGACTACGTTCCGGTGATCAAATAATCGCTATAGACGATATTGAAATGGTTGATGGTCCCAGCGCAAAATTATTTTACGAAGCCGTGCGGGCTAAATCTCATAATCAGCCATCTTTAAAAATGACTATTGAAAGAGCGGGCGAAGTGACCTCGGCTAACGTGGTTCCTGAAACAGTGTGCGGCTATCCTGTTCATGTCTTTTTTGATGAGGATGTGAATGCTTATACGGATGGCGAAGAAATCTGGATTAGCTCTGAACTTGTCCGCCGCGTAGAAGATGATGCGGGGCTCGCCCAAATCATCGCTCATGAATTAGCGCATGCGGCTATGGGGCATGTTTTTCTGGAACCTGATAAAGTATTGGAGCTGGAAGCGGATAGACTAAGCATGTTTTATGCGGCAATGGCAGGGTTTGATCCCGAGCTCGTATTGGATGTGTGGCAGAGCAACCCCTATAATCACGTTATTGATCAAACCGTGGATACTCATCCATCTCCAGAAGAGCGCTTTGCCGTTTTAAGGGCAGCGCTTCTGGATATTAGTGACCTTGATGAGCCCCGCCCATCCCGTCAGTGATCTCAGCAATGATTGTAACATCCGGGGCATTCTGGAATTTTAGGGTCAGCGCCGTATCATGTTGTTCAGGCTTAAGTGTGGTTCCAAAAAACATCAGATGATAGCTCCCCGGTTTAAAGCTTAAGCTTTGGCCGGGTTTGAGTATGACAGATTCCTGACGCCGCATTTTCATAACGCCGTTTTCCATTTCCGTAAGATGGATTTCTACTGTCTCGGCGATGGGGCTTTCCGCGCCTATCAACGCGTCTTGTACTGTCCCATGATTAGTTATTTCGAAAAAACCAGCGGTCGTCGTTTTTCCAGTCAGTGGTGTCTTAATGCGGGCATTTGAAATAACAATGCCATCGGAATTTGATCCGGGCGTACACGCCATAAGGCACAGCATTGCGCCTGCTGTAATGATAGTTCCAAATTTCATGATTATACCTTCCAGAAACCCATGATGTCGCGGACTTCAGCAACAATAGGGGTTGCAATATTATCAGCTCTATCGGCTCCTGAAGACAAAATAGTATCAATTTCATCGGGCGCCGCTAAATAGCGGTTCATCAATTCAGTGATTGGTTTTAGTTTTTCAACAGCCAGTTCAGCCAGGGCTGGTTTGAACACGCCAAATCCTTGACCTGCATATTCAGCTAATACCTTATCTTCAGGCTGTTCAGAAAGCGCTGCATAAATCCCGATAAGGTTTGAAAGCTCAGGGCGGCCTTCCAGCTCCTCAGATGTTTCCGGTATGACACCAGCATCTGTTTTGGCTTTTCGGATTTTCTTTGCAATCAAGTCGGCATCATCTGTGAAGTTGATACGGGATAAATCAGATGGATCAGATTTTGACATCTTCTTACTGCCATCGCGCAATGACATGATACGGGCTCCTGGGCCTTGTATGAGAGGTTCGGGCAGGGGAAAAAACCCGGGCACATCAAAGTCATTATTGAACTTTGCAGCGATGTCCCGTGACAGTTCCAGATGTTGCTTTTGATCTTCACCGACCGGAACATGCGTGCCTTTAAAGGCTAGGATATCGGCAGCCTGCAAGACGGGATAATCATAAAGACCGACCGACATTTTTTCACTGTTCTTACCAGCCTTGTCTTTGAACTGGGTCATGCGATTGAGCCATCCTATACGGGCCACGCAATTGAAATACCAAGCTAGTTCAGTATGCGCTCTTACGCGTGACTGCGGATAAATTATCGCTTTTTTGGGATCTACGCCGCAGGCTAAGAACGCTGCCGCAATGTGGCGCGTTTGATCTGCGAGGGCTTTCGGGTCTTGCCAGACTGTAACGGCATGCAAATCAACAATACAAAACACGCAGTCATGTTCGTGCTGCAGCCGAACAAACTTCTTCAGCGCGCCAAGATAATTTCCCAGATGCAAAGACCCTGAAGGCTGAACGCCGGAAAAGACTCGTTCGGGCCCGTTATAGTCTGTTGGTTTTTCGCTCATGATGGTCTCGGTTTTGGTTTACGCGCAGGCTTGTAGCAGGCGTTCAAGTTTTCTCAAGCGATTTACGCCTTTGTGCGGCGAAAGGCATCCCTAAAGTCTGCCAAGCTAAACGCTCTGAATATCAATGAAAACGCAGCGTAAACTAAAAGGCCGACCACACAGACAATTAATAACCAGCTGTAATCATTCAGAATGGAACCGTTCAGTTTGGGCGCGGCTTGTGAAGCAACATACCACGTGGCTATACCCATCATCAGAGCTGCCGCCGCGATGCGGGGGAGGCGTTTTTTCAGGCGCTTATCAAATACCAGATGTCCGTCCTTTAGCAGAACGCGAGCTAATAGGATAACATTGGTCCATCCTGCAATGGTTGTTGCCAATGCCAGGCCGTAAAATCCAAGCGTAAAAAACAGGGCGGCACCGAGCATAAGATTCATAATGGCTGAAATGGCCGCAAAGACCATGGGCGTGCGTGTGTTTTCCCGAGCAAAGAAAGCAGGTGTCAAAACTTTGATCAAAACAAATGCCGGTAATCCAAAAGCGAACATTTTAAGGGCCTGGGCGGTTTGCGTTGTATCTTCCGGGCCAAAGCGCCCCCGCTCAAATAATCCGCCAATTAAAAATTCCGGCATAACAGCCAAGGCGATGGTTGCGGGCAGGGTGAGGTAAGCGGTGATTTCCAAAGCGCGGTTCATGGACATCATGGCCCCGCTATCATCACCGGCTCGCAAACGCCGTGAAAGGGCGGGAAGCAAGGCTACGCCCATTGCTATTCCAATTATTCCAAGCGGTAATTGATAGAGCCGATCTGAATAATAGAGCCAGCTGGCCGCGCCCTCTTTAAAGGTCGCCATCAGGTGACTGACAGTTATATTTATGTGAGTTATCCCGGCGGATATCATGCCCGGAACTCCCAATATCCAGAGCCTTTTAACTCCTGGTGTTAATCGAGGTTTATATAGCGGTAATCGGATGCCGGACCGCTTTAATCCCCATATTAAAAGACCAAGCTGCAAAACCCCGGAAGCGGTCATTCCGATACTGAGATAAAGCGCAAGACGCTCGAGTGTAATTTGACCGCGGGTCGCCAGTAGCAATATCGAAATCGTTACCACATTATACAAAACAGGTACAAAGGCCGCGATAGCAAAGCGGTTATGAGTGTTCAGCATACCGGAAAGCAGGGCAGCCAGCGACATCATCAACAAATAAGGCATGGTGATACGGGCATAGAGCACTGCCAGATCATATACGGACTGCCCGCCATCTTGGGCTATATGATCAAGGCCGCCGCCAATAATATTGAGCGTCCAGGGCATGGTGATTTGAAAGCCGATAACAATCAGAGCCACTAAAAACACGAGAGCTGACATAGCTTCCCCGGCAAAGCGGGCCGCTGGTGCTTCGCCTTCTTCTTCAATGCGGCGTGCATAAAGAGGAATGAAGGCTGCGTTAAAAGCACCTTCAGCAAACATTCGGCGAAACAGGTTCGGTAACTTGGTTGCCGTGATCAATGCATCATTAATGACGCTAGCCCCTAAAAAATTTGCGGTCAAAATATCACGGACTAACCCCAGGACACGGCTGAGGAGTGTGAACGCGCTGATAATGGCTGTGGAGCGGATCAGTCTCATGCCGCCACCGCGGCTTCATTCATATTGAGGACAGCAATCAAAGATTTTTTAATTTTTGTTTTTTCAGTTTTGGATAATAATCCATTGGGTCCCTGAACGTAAAAAGCGTCGATGGCCTTGTTTCCGACAACTTCGATATGGGCTGATGACAAGGCAATGTCAGCCTGTAGTAAGCACTGCCCAAGCGCGTAAAGTAGGCCCGGCCTGTCACGCCCTTCAATTTCTATGATTGTCTGCTGTGTTGCGGATTGTTCAATGAATTTTACAGATGATTTGATAGGTATTGCGGCGGCTCGGCGACTAACCTTGGGTGAGGGCAGGGAGATTGTGTAGGCTTTACCTTCCAGGACTTTGCGAATTTTAGCCCGCAATTTTCTCAGCGTCTCTGAGTTTATGCGGCCAAAGGCAAAACCTTCGGTGTTTTGCAGGTAAAATACATCCATAACGCGGCCATTATGCCCCGTATGTAATCGGGCACCCACAATCTCGGCACCGCTTGCAGCGATGACGCCGCATAAATCTGTGAAGAGAGCTCGTCGGTCACGTGTGAGAACCCATAATTCCGTAATGTCATCGGATTTGTTGCGCCAAGTATGGACGTTGTGATCTTTGGATTTGGCTATAGTTTTCTCGTAAAATTCAGCGTGACGGGTAAGGTCGCTCATAGAAAAGCTGAGCCAATAGGCCTGACCTAATTCATCTGTGATTGGAGAAATACGTTCAGCTACGCTCTCGGGCAGTTTCTCGCTGAGCTGCTCGTAAGCGGCTGCCGCTTTCGAGGCGGGTTCCAATTCACTGCGACCATCCAGAAAAGCTGCCGTGGAGCTGTATAAATCCCTTAACAGCATGCCTTTCCAGTCATTCCAAACACCGGGCCCAACAGACCGAATATCAACGACAGTTAGTGCATATAGCATCTGCAGTCGTGATAAGGAGCCGACAGTTTCTCCAAATTCGGTGATGGTCTCTGGACTGGAAATATCCCGGCGCTGAGCTGTTTCGCTCATATCTAAATGTCGCCGTACCAGCCATGATACTGTGTCTTTGATGTCTTTGGACATATGAAGCCGTCGGCAGGCTTGTCTGGCGAGCTGAGCCCCCTCTACGCATTGATTGCCTTTGCCTTTGCCTGTGTCATGCAGAAGACAAGCCAGGTAAATACAAAGCCGTTCATGTTTTGAAAAACCTTGAACAATTTCAGTAAGAACCGGGTGATTGGTTTCAAATTCTCCTGATAGAATATCGTGAAAATACCCAACAAGCCGAAGCGTATGCTCATCCACCGTGTAAGCATGATGCATGTTGAACTGGGTTCGCGCGACTATGCCGCCAAATTCCTGCAGGTATCGTCCCAAGACTCCAGCCTCGTTCATAACCTTGAGGGTTGCGTATGGCGCTTGTGAGCCGAGTAGAATATCTTCAAATATTTTGGCGTTTTCGGGGCTAGCCCGGAAGGTATTGTCAATTAGGTTGCGGCGAAAATCGATGGCCGAGATAGCATGTGGGTGGATGTCGAGATTTCGGCGTCCCGCAATTTCAAACAGGCTTAGAACCAATGAAGGTTCATCCCGTAATTGCATGGGGTCCTGAAACATCAATCGTCCGTGATCTAGGATAAACCCGTCTTCTGTCAGGTTACGTTTGGAGTTTGGCAATAATGCATCAAGCCCTTTGGGAAGGCGTAGGGAATTGTCCGCTTCAAGTGTGGCGCAGGCAATTCGGGTCAAGGCTCCGACTTCGCGGGCATTGGTGAAATATTCGCGCATGAATTTCTCAACGGCTTCTTCAATGGCCCCCGAAGCGTAACCCATTTTACGGGCCAGCACTGTTTGATGGTCAAAACTGAGCGTTTCCATGGGCCGACCAGCCGTTAAATGTAGGTGAATGCGTGCGCGCCATAAAAAATCAGCCGCACGTTCAAACCGTGTTGCAGCGGCTTCATCAAACAATCCCATATCCACATATATGGATGGTTTTTGCGCGTCAGTGATTGTACCGTCACGATCAAGAAAACGCGCAATCCAATACAGGACATGCAAGTCCCGCAACCCGCCTTTGCCTTCTTTAATGTTTGGTTCAATCACATAGCGTGAGTTACCGGCTCGGTCGTGACGGATATCGCGTTCTTCAAGTTTGGCGGCGATATAAGCTCGGCCTTTGCCTTTGGTGATGTCGCGCTTGAACTTTACAAAAAGTTTTTCAGCCAAGGGCTGGTTCCCGCAAACAAATCTGAGGTCCAGCAAGGCTGTTAAAATTGTCTGATCTGTTTTCGCGAGCTGAATGTTTTGATCTAGCGTACGAATAGACTGCCCCACTTTAAGCCCCATATCCCAGAGCATATACAGCATGTATTCTGTGACGGCTTCGGCGTATTTCTGCCCTTTCTTATCAGGCAGTAAAAACAGTAAATCCAGATCAGAACCCGGTGCCATTTCCCCGCGGCCAAAACCGCCCACTGCGCAAATGGCCAGCATTTTTGTGGTTTTACCTTCGGGCTTTGGAATCACATGCATCGTACAAACGTGAAAGAGAGCTTTGATAATCTCATCGTGAATGGCCGCAATGAGCCGGGCGGTTTCAATTCCGCCGTGTCTCCCTCGCTCGAAAAGAGCAATGGCCTCATCCATAGCGGACTGACGGGTCTCTTTGAGCACGGCCAGAATTTCTGACTTAGAATTCGGATTTTCTACGGCCAGTTCTTGAAGGCGATTTTGTAAAGCAAGCTGATCAATATTACAGACGGGCGCACCGGATCTCTCCGGAATTGTTTTGCGGCGTGTATTTCGCAGAAATCCGGGCCGCCGCGCCATTAATTCAGCCCTTTTTTCTGACGCGCCTTAAGATCATATAAAAGTTCCAAGGCTGCGCGAGGAGAAAGTTCATCCACATTCAGGGCTGTAATAGCTTTGTCTATATCTGAGGGTTCGCGTTTGGGCGCAGCTTGAACGGCGGTAAATAATGGAAGCCCGCCTAGCCGATCCTGAGCTGTATCGTGATTGTCTTCCAGCATAGTCAGAACATCTTTGGCCCGGGTAACTGCCGCTTCGGGCAGGCCGGCCAGTTTAGCGACTTGTACGCCGTAGGATTTATCGGCTGCGCCGGGTTTCACATCATGCAGGAATATCAAGTCACCGTCCCATTCTTTTGCATGGAGGCAGGCATTTGATGCCGCCGCCAAATTTTCTGCAAGGTCAGTTAATTCATGATAATGTGTCGCGAACAAGGCTCTACTATGGTTTATTTCGTGCAAGTGTTCGGCGGTTGCCCAGGCGATGGATAAACCATCAAATGTGGCGGTTCCTCTACCAATTTCATCGAGAATTACAAAACTCCGCGGCCCTGCAAGGTTTAGAATAGCTGCAGTTTCTATCATCTCAGTCATGAAAGTCGAACGACCCTTGGATAAATCATCCGAAGCCCCGACACGAGAGAACAGGCTATCGGCTATGCCTATATGCGCCTTTTGTGCCGGAACAAAACTACCGGCCTGGGCCAGTAAAAACATCAAAGCGTTTTGCCGAAGATAGGTGGATTTACCAGCCATATTAGGCCCGGTAATTAATGTCAGCCTGGGGGCTGATTTACCGTCTGCGTCCAAGGCGCAATTATTGGCCGTAAAATCTCCGCTGCCATCTCTTTTAAGGGCAGCTTCGACTACGGGGTGACGGCCGCCCTCTATGACAAAGGCCTTACTTTCATCAATTACGGGTCGAATGCTGCGCGTTTCAACTGCCCAGTGCGCAAGCCCGGTATGAACATCAATTAAGGCCAGTGCGCTGGCGGCGCTGCGTAAGGATTCCGAGGATTCAGTCACGCGCCTTACAAAACCTGCAAATATGTCGTTTTCAATTGCGAGGGCTTTATCACCTGCACCCGATATTTCGCTATCAAGCTCTGCGAGCCGGGCGGTTGTAAATCGAATGCCGCTGACGAGAGTTTGTCGATGAATGAACGGGCTATCCGCATCCTTTGATAACATCTGATCTGCATATTTTGGCGTAACTTCGATAAAATAGCCCAGTACATTATTGTGTTTAATTTTAAGACTGGGAACGTCCGCTTGGGCCGCATAATCGGATTGCAGTCCAGCTACAATTTTTCGGCTGTTATCCCGAAGCTGTCTTAATTCATCCAGAGCTTTATCCCATCCATCGCGAATAAAACCGCCATCGCGGGCCAGCATGGGCACATCATCTTTAAAGGCATGGCTGATGTCGGATAATAGTTGTGAAAGTTCAGCCTGCTTGTTGATGTTCAGGGTTTGGCAAATGGCGGTAATGTTTTCGGGAATATCGGGGCCACCCTGACCCGTAATCATCGACTGAATGTTTTGGGCCGCTATTAAGTTCTGCCGTATGGATAAAAGATCGCGGGGGCCACCGCGGCCAAGAGAAAGACGGCTGACGGCGCGGGCCATATCCTGACTTTTCTTAAGTTCTGCCCGGATAGAAGATCTTAGACTTTCATCGGCGTGAAAAAAGCTGACGGCATCTAGCCGGGAGCGAATAAGATCAATATTCAGTAAAGGCCTTGCCAGATGATCAGCCAATCGCCGTGCGCCAGGGCCGGTTACAGTACGATCCATAACCGATAACAATGACCCTTGTTTTTTACCTTGTTGGGTCCGTTCGATTTCAAGACTGGTGCGGGTCGCCGGATCAATGGACATAAAGCCGGATGTGGATTTCTGCCGGGGTGCGGACAAACGTACAGGAGAACCCGCCTGAGTAAGTTCGATATAATCCAGCATAGCCCCGGCGGCTGCAATTTCGGCCCGGCTAAAACTACCCCAGCCATCAAGGCTGGCTACGGCGAACACATCCTTAAGGCGGCGCTCAGCGCTTCGTGGATCAAACTTGCTGCCTGCCATCGGCGTAAGTGCTGCCGCCGGCAGGTTCAGCGCCGCCATGAGGTCAGGCATTTGGTAGAGGTTTTCCGGCAGGATAACTTCGCGTGGTGACAAGGCGGCAACTTCACTGGGAAGCCGCTCCTCATCAACATCACAGACGTGAAAACTCCCATCGGAAATATCAGCCCATGCAAGCGCCATATCGCCTGCGAGCGACCGATAGATCGCCAGAATGTAATTTGTACTGCGGGCGTCTAAAAGAGCGTCTTCTGTCAAAGTACCGGGCGTAACAGTTCGGACAACTTCGCGGCGCACAACAGATTTTGAGCCGCGTTTTTTTGCTTCTGCAGGGCTTTCGGTTTGCTCGCAAACGGCGACGCGAAAACCTTTTTTAATGAGACGCTGAAGATAGGTTTCAGCGGCATGGACAGGAACGCCGCACATAGGAATGTCAGAGCCTTGGTGTTTTCCGCGCTTAGTCAGGGCAATATCAAGGGCTGCTGCGGCGCGCACGGCATCTTCGAAGAAGAGCTCGTAAAAATCACCCATACGATAAAACAGTAGAACATCGTCCCCGGTTTCCTGTTTGATGGACAGATATTGCGCCATCATCGGGGTCACTTTGGTTGCCTTAGCAGGTTTGTCGACGGGTGCGTTCATTCTGGCGTCAATTACAAGTAAAAGTCTGGATTACAGCAGTGTTTCGTTTATGACTACTGTCGAATCTAGTTTCATGGGTATAATATTATGGCTGAGGTGGAAAAGAATAAAGTCTCAAATCTTCAAGCCATAAAAATGGTTTTCACAGATCGGCAGATGCTGGCCATGTTTTTACTCGGCCTGGCATCAGGCTTTCCTTATGTTGCCGTAGGCGGCATGCTCAATGCGTGGCTAACAACGGTTGATGTTAAACCCAGCACAATCGGACTTTTATCCTGGGCCTTACTGGCATATTCTTTCAAGTTTTTATGGGCTGCGGCCCTTCAAACCCGCCGCACCCCTTTTAACTTCCCAATAGGATCCAGACGATTCTTTATGATCATATGTCTGGTTTTGATCGTTTTGGGGCTATTAGCCCTGACCTTTTCTGAGCCTCCTAACAATCTGGGGCGCATAGGTATTATCAGTATTTTAATCGCGGTTTTTTCTGCAAGCTTTGATATTGTACAGGCTGCTTGGCGTATCGAAAGTGCGAGAGATGATCGACATCTGGATATATTGTCTGCCGTTGAGCAAATTGGCTACCGTACGGCGTCTTTATTAGGCGGATTTGTTGCCCTTTTATTAGCCGATAAAATTGGATGGAAAGATACGTTTTTATGGGGCACGGCTTTAATGGCTCTGACATCTATAGGTATTTTTCTTGCCAAAGATTCGCCAATAGCCAAAAATTCTACTGAGTTAAAAGAACCATATTCTGAATTTCTAACACCGGTCCAAAAAAACATTGCCACCCTATTGGTTTTAGCCGGATGGCTGCTTGGGTTTAGCTTGTTGGCAAATTTCATGTATGGCGCGCTAACCGATCCCGCCAGTCATTCTGCTCGAAGTTTTATTCGTGAGCAGGGCCCGTGGGTTGTCAGCTCTACGGTTATCTGGCTCGGACTGATTGCGGCGGGTCTGGTGTATTTGAACCGTCAGGGTTTAAGGACCGGCTCTGAAAAGTTTGGCCGAACTGGCGGCGTGGTTGGTATATTATATTCAGCCATTCTTGTGCCGATGATGGACATTGTCGGGCGTTTGAAATGGGCCAGTATTTTAGTGATCCTGCTGATTTTATCTTATCGATTTACGGATTTGATTTGGGGCGGTTTTGCCTACCCGTTTTATTTGGGAACCAATTATGGTGCACTGGGCCATACACTGACAGAGGTTGGTGTGGCCTCAAAGCTTATCGGGGTTATCGCCACAATTCTGGGTATTGGTATTGGCGGCTTTGCCATGCTGATTTTTGGCCGAATGCCTGTATTATTTGTTGGTGCCATTTTGGCTGCAGTGACAAATCTATTGTTTGCGGATCTCGCAAACGGTGCAGTTTTCACAGATAAGTTTCTGGATGTGGTCGCGCTTGATTCATTATTTGCATGGCTTGATGGCCTTTTCCCAGAGGTCAACATAGATCAGCGCATGGCCCGGTTGATAACGGTTATATTTGCTGAAAACGTAGCGGTTGGTTTGGCGAGCGCCGCCTCTGTGGCCTATCTTTCATCCATAGTGAACAAAAACTACGCGGCTGTACAATATGCGCTTCTTGTCTCGCTCGTGATGTTACTGGGGGTTCTGGGACGTCCAGCCATTGGCCAAATTATCGAAGAGCAGGGTTTTGAACGCGCATTTATAATATGTGCTTGGCTTGGCGGTGTGGCTGTTATATTGTCTCTAATCGAGTGGATCAGAGTTTCAAGACAGCCAGCACTGGAAGGCTAGAGTTAACTCGCAATTTTTTCTGCGTATAGTCCCGTGTGGGATTCGACCATCGCGGAAAGTTCTTCTGCGGAGACTGGCTTGGTCATGAAATCATTCATGCCGCTATCGAAACAGGCATTCCTGTCATCGTCAAAAGCATTGGCCGTTAGCGCAACAATGGGCAGTTTTTTGGCATCAAGGCCCATGGCGCGGATTTTACGTGTAGCCTCAAGCCCGTCCATATTGGGCATGCGCATGTCCATGAATATCATGTCGTATGTGGTGTTTTTAACGGCTTCTACAGCTAAGGCGCCATCTTCTACTACGTCACAGTGACATCCCTCGGCTTCCAGTAAAGTCCGTGTGAGAAGAGCGTTGATCGCATTATCTTCAGCCAGTAAAACTTTGATCCCATCTGTTGTCTGGGCTGCAGGCGCACTGTCAGGTGATGGTGTCGATATCTGCTCTGTTACTTCAGCTTCTACATCGTGAGCGTCTTCAACGCCAACAGCTTTGGCTATAACGGCGTCACGCCAGTTATTTCCTAGGATTGCATCTCCATCTTCAATCGGTAATGGGCGGCGTTCAAAATCCCGATTTTCGTCTGCGGCAGCTTCGGGGGCCTCAACGGCTTGGGCTACAGGCGTAGCTGCAATAGAGGCTGTATCAACTTGCACCGGTTCAGCAGGAATTGTTTCAGCTGGCGTGGCCATGGCCGGCGCGGTTTCTAATTGTGGTTCAGGTAATTGTACTTCTGGGCTTGCAACGTTTTCTACAATCGGGTCCTGCGTGGCCGTATCGATTTCCGGAGTAAGAGCTGGCTGGGCTTGGGCTGTGGCTGGGTTTGCTTGTGTTGCAACAGGGGCTGCATCATGGAGATCGGCTGTAACTGTGTTTTCCGGCGTCGTAGTTGGCGTAGAGTCTTGCGCAGTTTCAGCCTGAACAGGCTGCGGGGCAGCTTGCTGGGTGTAAATGGAGACATTGCGGGCCATGGCCAGTGCGGTCCCGTCTGCCATGGAGCATTCCAGCCAGTCATAAACAGTTTCTCCGCCTGTCGGTAACGGGATGCGAGATTCAAATCGGTGAGTCTGACCTGGAGCCTGAGGATCAGGCCATCCACTGATAGGGTTTCCTGTCCAGTTTTCGACTGAGCCACCATAGAGCTGTAAAAAAGCGGCATTGACGATTAAAATGCGTCCGTGAGAGTCACGTTTGATCATAGGTTCAGGCCAAGTCCACATTTGCGCGGCAAAAATATGATCGTTCGACATGCAAGCCTCTTTCGTCCCAAATTGGGCTAATTACAGCGCCATAATCGAAAAATTATCTAAAAAATGTATTACCAAAGGCGAGTTTTTGCGAATTTAGTGCAATTTTAAATCAGTATTCCGCTTTGTGACGACCCAGTTGCTTGATTTGTTGCATTGAATCAACTGTTAGCCCTTTCCGAGCTCGGCGTAGGGAGAGGGCTTCGGCTATGTGTACGCGCTGAATGATTTCACTTTCAGACAGGTCTGCCAGGGTTCGAGCGAGTTTAAGTACGCGGTGATAGCCTCTGGCCGTCAGGCCTAAGGTTTCAGCCGCCTGGATCAACAACTTACGGCCATCATGTGCGGGTTCAGCAACATGTTCGAGCCGATTTTGCGGGAGTTCGGCATTTGTCATACCGTTATTTCGGGTCATTTGAATGTTCCGGGCACGGGCGACGCGTAGGGCGATGTCGGCCGATGTGTCCCTGGCTGGTGGCAGAGCCAGATCAGCTGGGGTTACGGCAGGTACATCTATCTGTATATCCATGCGATCCATAAATGGTCCAGAAATTCGGGACTGATAATCAATCGCGCAGCGTGTGCCGCGCTTGCAGGCTATGCCGTCAGCACCAGCGGTGCCGCATCGGCACGGGTTCATGGCGGCAATCAGTTGAAACCGAGCAGGATAGGTCACATGGGCATTAGCGCGGGCTACAGAAATTGTCCCAGTTTCTAAGGGTTGCCGCAAGCTGTCGAGTACTTGCGCTGTAAATTCAGGCAGTTCATCCAGAAATAATACGCCGCGATGGGCGAGAGAAGCTTCGCCGGGTTTGGCTTTAACACCGCCGCCGACCATTGCTGCCATACTGGCCGAATGATGAGGGTCGCGATAGGGTCTTCTGCGAGATAATTCTCCGCGCTCCAGCAGGCCGGCTACGCTATGAACCATTGAGACATCGAGGAGTTCTTTAGGGGTTAAGGGCGGTAAAAGTCCGGGCAGGCGTGCGGCCAACATGGACTTTCCAGATCCAGGCGGCCCGATCATCAGCATATTATGCCCGCCGGCTGCGGCGACTTCGAGCGCGCGTTTAGCGATTTCCTGCCCCCGAACGTCGCGTATATCAACTGTATGGTCATCATCTAGTAACTTGCCGGGCTCTGGCCTGGTAAGCATTTGCCGGCCGCGAAAATGATTGATAATTTGCACCAGATTTTCTGGCGCTAATATGGGTAGATCACCGGCCCAGGCCGCTTCGCAGCCATTATCGGCTGGGCATATCAGTCCAAGCCCCTGTGCATTGGCGCGGACAGCTGCGGGCAAAGCCCCCGGAACACGCGTGATTGATCCGTCCAGAGATAATTCACCGATTGCAACCCAGTCATTAATGGCGTCCTCCGGGACTATGCCCATTGCCGCCATAAGAGCTAGCGCAATCGGTAGATCAAAATAAGCGCCTTCTTTGGGAAGGTCTGCTGGTGCCAAGTTCACGATTGTGCGTTTATGAGGCAATCGAAAACCCATAGCGGAAAAAGCGGCCTGTAAACGGTCCCGGCTTTCAGAAACGGCTTTGTCAGGCAAGCCTACAATGGCGAGGTTATTGCCCTTACTGGTATTGGTGATTTGTACTTGTACGTCCACATGACGTGCCTCAGTGCCATCAAAAGCAACGGTTGAAATTCTCACAGCCATGAGGGTTTATAAAAGTTGGGATAGAACAAATCAAGAACAATATTATTGAAACTTAAGAACTTGGTATCAAGATTAGCGTATCGCGCAGGTTACTCGGAAGCCCCAACCGATTTCATCCCCACACATCTGACCGCTTTAAAAGCATCAACGCCCCTGGGGAAAATCAAAGGTTGATCGGAAGGATGCAGCGGGTCGCGCATATGAAACCCATATTCAGATTTTCGAATTATGACGGCCCAATGAGTTCGGCCGCTTGGCAGAATAAAACGGGCCAATGGATAATAGCCATCGGCCATACAGCCTTCGATAATTTCGCTGCTGACGCTATCATAATAACGGGCCGTGGCTTGGCCTTTCGTCACTTTATCGATGCCGCTCCAGATAAGCCAACCCTGATTGGTAAAACTCTGGGTTTGCTTAAGACGTGTGTTCAAATCACCCGGATCGGTTTGAAAACCAAGATTGCCAAGCGCCATAGCCGCCGCCGTCACCAGACATCCGTCTGTACCTAGGGATTCGCCCGATCCCCCCAGAGTATGGTTGGCCCATTTCGGGTCTTTTTGTGCGAAAGCGACACGATCGGGCAGCGCCAGTTTTCCGGGAATAGGTGTAAAATCAATCGTCGAGTCTTTAGCAGGTGTTTTAGGCTCTGGTGCCGTTGAACATGCGCTAAGGCCTAAGCCTGTCAGCAATATGATTTTGATCCAGCCAGTCATGGGAGAATTGTGACGCCCAATTCCTAAAAAGAGGTTTAGCCTTGTGCAATTGTTGCTTTCGTGTCAGGCGAGCGCAAACTGATAAGAAAGAAATACCATGTCTATACCTACCGTGATCGGCTTTCACTATACGCTTAAAGATAAAAACGGCACGACGATTGATAGCTCTGAAGGCAAAGACCCGCTCTATGTCATGTTGGGCAAGGGGCATATCGTAAAAGGCCTGGATGATGTTCTGCCTGATATGGACAAAGGTGATAAGAAGACAATCATCGTATCAGAACAAGATGGCTATGGCCCTGTAAATGATGATCTACGCCTTAAGGTGGGCCGGAATCAGTTTCCGTCCGATGCCAATTTAACAGAGGGCATGCAGTTTCAAACATCACAAGAACCCGGCGCGCCAGTTTTCACAGTCATGAAGGTGGACGGAGATGACATCTATATTGATGGGAATCATCCGCTTGCCGGCGTGGAATTACACTTCGATGTGGAAGTGGTTGAAAAACGCCCGGCAGATCCCGAAGAACTGGCCCATGGCCACGCGCATGGCCCAGGTGGTCATCACCACTAGTGTTTGCGTGTTTGACTGACTTAGTGGACGCTGACAGCTTTGAACACCTCTTCGTCAAGTTGACCTTCCCATTTTGCCACGGTTGATGCCACGGCTACATCGCCGCTGACATTCGTAACCGTTCTCATCATATCGAGCAGGCGGTCAAATGGGAAAATGAAGGCGATGATCAATACTGCCTGAGCTTCATCAAGGCCGAATACACCTTGCAGCAATCCAACGGCTAAAAACAGGCTGGCTGAAGGAATGCCCGCAGCCCCAACTGAGGCCATAGTCGCTGATAAGGCTATCATGAAATAGGTGCCCATTGTTACATCAAGGCCGAAGGCCTGGGCCGCAAATAAGCATACAATACCCAGATAGATGGCAGTGCCGTCCATATTGATTGTAGCGCCCATTGGAAGGACGGAACCCGCCACAGATTTATCAACGCCTAGATTGTGTTCGGCGCAGGATATTGTGACTGGCAGTGTCGCACTGGATGATGAGGTAGAGTAAGCCACGCCAAGAGCGTCGGCTATACCAAAAAAGAACCGTTTAGCTGGAAGCTTTAAAATTACCTTCACGATCAAACCACCATAAATCAGTATGATTTGTAGAAAACAAGCCAAGTATAAAGCCAGAGCAAGTTTGCCCATACTGCCTAATATCGCCAGGCCGTTAACGCCCATGACCCATGCCATAAGGGCTAAAACACCATAAGGTGCAAGCTCCATAATCATCATGGTTATTTTCATGACGACTTCAGCGGCTGATTCAAAGAAGTCTCCGACAGGTTTGCCTTTTTCTCCCGTGAGTAAAATGCCGATACCGAGCAGGATGGAGAAGAAAATTAAAGCAAGGACGTCGCCCTTTGCTGCTGCGGCGACTGGATTTGTCGGAATGATAGCCAATAAATATTCTGATAAAGATTTCTTCGCTGCCCCGGCATTCCTTAATTTATCAGCAACAGTGTCGCTGGCCCCGGCAGATGACTGAATAAGGTCACTCATGCCTGACCCGGGCTGTACGATCGCCGCGACAATGATGCCAAGCCAGACGGCGAAAAACGTAGTGAGCAAGTAAAGGCCAATGGTTCGTGCGCCAAGTGAGCCAATACGTTTCGGGTCACCCATCGCGATAACACCGGAAACCAAAGTTGTGACAATCAAAGGCACGATCAGCATTTTAATTAAATTAACAAATGCATCGCCAAAGGGTTTGAAATACTTAGTGGCGATCTCCGCGCCGCGATCAGCACCCAAGCCGTAATGCAAGCCAAGTCCAACTATGATCCCGAGGGCCAGTCCAATAAAGACCCGTTTCCAAAGCTTCATAGCCCGCCATGTTGATAGCATATCCATCCCCTTTTATTTTTGAGTGAGACTAGGATGACATCTCATAATGCGCAAGTTTATATCGCCTATGGTTCCATTCTAATCCTTCAAGGCCTTCATAATAATATGAATAGACGTATTTGGGTTTGCTGTTCTGAAATTGTGCTTAACTATTACCAAACATCGCTTTTTGTCCCGCGAGCATTTCCTCAGCTGTGGGTGAAGCGACTTTAGTGGCAAGAGTCCATGTATAATTAAACGGATCACTTACTACAGCTGTCCTATCGCCCCAAAACATAGTTTGAGGTTCAAAAACTGATGTCATACCGTTTTTCAAAGCGTGATCATAGGCGGCATCCACATCTGAGTTATATATATAAAATGCGACTGCTGTCGGACCGGTCGGAGCTTTGCGCGGCATAAATTCGGCTTCATCATTAAAGAAGACGACCGTGTCGCCAAGGCGCATATTGCCATGCATGACCCAGCCATTATCTGCTTTCATGATCTGTACATCCTTTGCGCCCAAGGCCTTTTCATATAGCGCCGTAGCGGCTTCGCTATCCTTGAAAGTCAAATTGGCAATTACATCCTGATAGTTATCGGGTTTATAAGTCATATTTTCTCCATTAAAAAACCCGGCAAATGCCGGGCTGAGTTTATTTTAGTTTTTCGTAAAAATAGTTGTAAATGAGCGCATTTTTATGAGCGCTTTCAGCCAAGTTGGCCGCCGCAGAATGGCCGCCATCTATGTTCTCATAATAGAGGAATGGGATACCATAGTCCTCAAGGCGCTGAGCGTATTTGCGTGCATGGCCAGGGTGTACTCGGTCATCTTTGGTGGATGTGTAAATGAACGCTTCCGGATAAGCCCCATCAGGGTCAATATTATGATAAGGCGAAAGATTACGGATAAAGGCCCCTTCAGCGCCTGTGTCATCCGGATCGCCATATTCTCCAACCCATGAGGCGCCCGCTAAAAGTTTATCATAACGATTCATGTCTAATAGTGGTACGCCGATGGCAATAGCATTAAACAGATCTGGGCGTTGGGTCATCATGACACCCATCAGAAGTCCGCCATTAGAACCGCCGTGAATACCTAGATGCTGGGGACTTGTGATTTTCCGGTCGATCAGGTCTTCGGCAATTGAAATGAAATCATCATAGACAATTTGACGTTTGGTTTTCAGGCCGGCCTGATGCCAGTCCGGGCCAAATTCTCCGCCTCCGCGGATATTGGCCAGAACATAGACACCGCCTTTTTCGAGCCAGGCTTGACCGATTGTAGCGCTATAAGAAGGGTTTAATGAGACTTCAAATCCACCATAACCATATAACAGAGTTGGGTTATCGCCATCGAGATCCATATCCTTTTTATGAATTACGAAATAGGGAATTTTAGTTCCATCAGATGAGGTGGCTTCAAACTGTTTTGAGACCATGGAGCTGGAATCAAACCAGTGCGGTAGAGACTTTGTTTTGGAAATGGACTGATCAGATGTATTCACTGTCCATAATGTATCTGGATCCAGAAAACTTTCCGTTGTTACAAAAGCAATACTCTCTTTATCGTTTGTTGAGCCAATTGAGACATTTCCGTTTTCGGGGAAAGGCAGCTTTGAGGATGACCATTTCCCGTCATTAAAATCAAACAGGTGAGCGGAACCGGATACATTGTCGGATATGCTCATAAGTACGGCGTCTTTTGTCACCCCAAAATTATTAATAGATTGGCGCGCGCCAGGGGCAAAAACAACATTAAGGGTTTCGATCTTTCCTGACTTCATAAATTCTTCGGCTGAGAAAGACAGTACAGCTCCGGATTTATGACCACGCCAGTTTTCCTGGAGGGTCAGAAGAATTTGATCTTTGAACTGTCCGCTTAAATTAGATTTTCTTGGGATTGGAAGTTTAACAGGTTTAAATGCATTGCCGCCAGATTGCGGAATCCAAAAATTCTCTGACTCGTAAAAAGTTACAGAGCGAATAATAAGAATTTCATTCTCCCCATCCGCGTTTTCAAAGTTTGTCGGCCAAACACCAACATCTGTGACTTCGCCGCGCATTAACTCTTGTGCATCAGCTAATGGCGTTCCTCGTGTCCATAATTTTGTGATCATAGGATAACCGGATTCGGTCATAGTGCCTTCACCAAAATCTACGCCTACAAGTAATTGGTCCTGATTGATCCAGGCCGTACTGCCTTTGGATTCTGGAAGGTAAAAACCATCTTTAACAAAGGATTTGGTAAGCGTATTGAATTCTCGCCGAGTGACGGCATCTTTGCCGCCATCGGACAGATTGACCATGCAGCGTTCATATTCCGGTGCGAGGCAGCTATTGCCTTTATAAACCCAGTTTTCCCCATCGGTTTTGGCAAGCGCATCTACATCTAAGACGGTTTCCCAAGTTGGGTTATCGGAATTATAGCTGTCCAGACTTGTTTTTCGCCAGACGCCTTTGATATTGGTTTCGTCCTGCCAGAAATTATGGGCTTCCCCGTTGCGATAAGAAATTCTGGCGAGCTTCTCAGGAGAGTTATAGATTTCAAGCAAATCAGATTTCAGTGTCTGATATGAATCGTTTTGCAGGCGGGGTTTGGTCGCATTGTTCCAGACTTTGACTTTGGCCAGCGCTGCATCACCTTCAACCTCTTCCAGCCAAAGGTGATCGTCGTCTGTTTTCCCGGCATCTGTATAGGTTCTCGCATTGCTGACACCTTTATGGCCCTTATGCGCAACATCGCTGCGATCTGTTTTCACGGTCGTTTCTTCCATTTTTTCTGGTGTTTCAGTTTTTGACCCGCATGCCGTCAATATTAAGGCGCTGCCAAGTAAAAGTGCTGCGGTGAGTTTTGTCATGTCATTCCCCATATAAATCTGGTGTTGTTTTGGTTTGCGCGCATACAAGCCTATATTGCGGCTTGGGGCAAGGCCGCCTATATGCGAGCTATGAAATTTCTGATTATGAACGGCGCTGGCAATCGTTTTGCGGTTTTTGATGCTCGCGAAAGAGACGGGTTTGAACTGACCAGCGAACGGGTGAAGGCGCTGGCAAAACCCGGCAGCCAAACTATGGGCGTGAAGGGCGCAGATCAGGTGATCGTCATGCGCCGGGCCAAAGCGCAAGGCGCAGATGTGTTTATGGAAATCTGGAACCAGCAGGGCGGAGAAGTCGACGCCTGCGGAAATGCGACGCGGTGTATTGCCTGGTTAGTGCTAAAGGAAAGCAATAAAGCAGAGGTGATTATTGAGACGAAAGCCGGGCTTCTGAAATGCCGCTCAGCCGGTGATATGCGTATTGCCGTGGATATGGGGCCGCCGCGTTTGGAATGGGATGAGGTCCCCTTAAAAGAAGCCATGCATACACATCATATAGACGTGAAAGTCGGGCCAATAGATGATCCGGTTTTGTCCAATCCCGGAGCCGTCAGTATGGGTAATCCCCATTGTGTTTTTTTTGTCGATGATTTTGACAAAGCAAAGCCTGAAAAGGTTGGCCCCATGATTGAGTATCATCCTCTCTTTCCGGAGCAGGTCAATGTCGGGTTTGCCCGTGTGGATGGTCCAAATAAAATTCGCCTCAAGGTCTGGGAGCGCGGCGTTGGGATGACTTTGGCCTGCGGAACCGGGGCCTGCGCGGCAGTTGTGGCGGCTGTTCGTCAATCACGAACAGGTCGCAGAGTCGAGGTTCAGGTCGATGGTGGCGTCTTACAGATTGAATGGCGCGAAAGTGACGATCACGTGATCATGACGGGGCCTGTTGAACTTGAAAAGGAAGTCTCGGTTTAATTCGGGGGGGTCCAGTTTTCCTGAAGCCAGTCATAGGCCAGATTGATCTCTTTCATTTTTTCGGCGGCGATAGCCCGCTGTGCATCGGATTTATCTGGTCCCATATTGCGATCAGGATGATATTTAACGGCCAATTTCCGAAAGCTTTTCTTAAGGTCATTTAGATTGGCCGTTGGCGTGAGTCCGAACAAAGCAAGCTTTTGCTGTGTTTCGTTAAGCGGGTTAGGCGGCGGTGGGCTATAATTATGATAGCTGCTTTGCCGGGAAGAGGATTGCCCTTCATATTGCCGGTAGAACCTGTTGGGATCGGGCTGGGCATTCGGATCCGGGGCATATTTTTTATGCAGGCGATCAAAAACAGCTTCATCCATACCGGCGCTGATTGCTATCAGGCGTAGACGCTGAATGAATTCAGGACTGTAAATAAAATTTTCTGACCCGATCTTTAAAAGCGTATTGAAAAGGGTTTTCAAATGCGCTGGCTTGTTCAGGCCTAACTGCCGTAAAATAGTGTTTGGCGTTTGGTTTTGAGCTTTGTAACGGGCGATCCTGACCTGTAGTTCAAGTGAATCCATGGATTTGAAGCGCCGCAGATTTTTCAGGTTTTGAGCTAAGGCCATGTCCGGCATATAGGGACTGAAAAAATAAGTAACGAGGCGGATAACTGCCTGGTTCATGGCGGATGCAGGTTTGCCGTGCTGCTCTGTTCCTGAAAAACCAAATATGAAATCATCCACAAAGCCAATGCGGATTTCAGTTTCATTGAGTTCATTGTGCAGAAAGACCCCGAATATATAGGCCAGCGCTGCAACGGTTATCTCATAAGCGGTATCATAAGCATTATCAGATTGGCCCAGACTGCCAACCCCTACGATCGTTAAAATCACTGTCACCAAAATGATGCGGGTTACCCAAAGGGAAAAGGACGGCCCATTATCCAGCGGGTCATGATTGTCTGGCCCGCCAAGGCCAAAGCCGTAACCCAGGGATAAACCCCCTATGATAGATAGACTAATCATTCACCATCACCCCAAGGGATAACCTTAACTGTAAATGATTAAAAAATAGTGGTCAGGGCTTTAAGCCTATGACCATATCCTGAAGCTGATACGGGCTGTCTGGTTGGGCCCATGTACCGAATTCTATATCCGAAATTTTCAGACCGTATTTTTCATAAAGGTTTCGAACAAAAGCTTCAACAAATGCAATTGCAGCCTCAGGGCTTTTAGGCGTAGTGGTCTTGCTGACAGTGTCAAAATCAAACGCAAAATCATAAAACGGGTTTTCAGCGTTCATGCTTTCATCATTAAGTAAAAACCAAGTAATGAGGCATTTGCTTCCCGGTTTTAAAATTCTTGATATCTCGGCAAGGTAATTCTGCACATCGTCAGCGAACATGTGTGTAAAGACCGAAGTCAGGAAAATTAGGTCAAACGAATTGTCGGGGTATGGAAATACATAGTCTGAGGCTTTGACACTGCCCGATTTATTATAGCGTTTGTTAAAAATGGGGGCGTGCTGAAATGTAAAATTGGGCACATCTGAATAGTGTTTTTGACACCAATCAATGCCGTCTTTGACTATATCAAATCCTGTATAACTGCCGCGATCCAGGAAACCGACGAGAGGTCTGGCCATGCGCCCCTGGCCGCATCCGACATCAAGAATGTTCATATCAGGTTTGAGGCCATGGCGTTTTAAAATTTCGAAGAAATTATTGCCGACACTTTCAAAATCACCTCCGCCGATAAAGGTTTGCGCGCGCGGCGGCACGCGCGGCGCTGTGATCGGGTCGCGCCGATCTTCACGGGCGAGTATCTGCCGTTTGATCTCTTGGCGCAGTGTCAAAGGGATCATTTGTTTGAGTCGGGATTTCATATGCCCCGCTTAAACCATGCTAGAAAGCTTGACCAGAACCCAGTTCAGGCCCACATAGCGCTCAATGGAAAAACCGGAAAACATAACGCCAAAAGTTATAACGCTAGGCTGTCGACTTAATGCTTATGAAAGTGATGTGATGGCGGGTCATGCGCGCGATGCGGACCTTAAAGATGCTGTGTTTATTAATACCTGCGCCGTGACAAATGAGGCCGTGCGTCAGAGCCGTTATGCTGTTCGTAAAGCCAAGCGGGATTACCCGGGGGCAAAGATCATTGTGACAGGCTGCGCTGCACAGATAAATCCGCAAGAGTTTGCGGCCATGGACGAAGTCGATGCCGTTATAGGTAATGAAGAAAAAATGCATGCGGGAAGTTTTGAGCCGCAGGCCTTGTTTGGCGGCTCTAAAGTTAAGGTCAATGACATTATGTCCGTGCGCGAAACAGCGCCGCAATTGATCTCAGGTGCGAACCGTCCGGCCGAAAAGTCTCAAAGCCGGACACGGGCCTTTTTACAGGTTCAAAATGGCTGTGATCACAGATGTACTTTTTGTATTATTCCTTATGGGCGCGGCGGTGCGCGATCCGTGCCTGCAGGTGAAGTTGTTGCGCATGTAAAATCGCTGGTCGCTCAGGGCTATGGGGAAGTGGTTTTGACAGGTGTAGATTTGTCGTCCTGGGGGCAGGACTTGCCGGGCACGCCGCCGCTGGGTGATCTGGTTCGCCGAGTGTTAAAACTTGTCCCTGATCTGAAACGTCTGCGTTTGTCATCAATTGATCCGGCGGAAATAGATGATGCCTTGTTTGAAGCAATCACCACTAATTCACGGATGACGCCCTATTTGCATTTATCCCTCCAAGCGGGTGATGATATGATATTGAAGCGTATGAAACGCCGCCATAGCCGATCCGATGCTATTAATCTGTGCGCGCGGCTACAAAGCGCCCGGCCCGAAATCACATTTGGTGCGGATATGATTGCAGGCTTCCCCACAGAAACAGAAGATATGTTTGAAAACTCAAAATCGATTATTTCTGAGATTGGCATAGCTTGGCTGCATGTCTTTCCATACTCAGCTCGTGAGGGTACGCCTGCGGCAAAGATGCCCCCTGTTAAAGGGGACATTATTAAAGCCCGCGCGAGGATTTTGCGAGACGCCGGAGACGCTGTCAGACGCAGCCATATTGAAAGCCGGATTGGCCATATTGATGAGGCTTTATTTGAAGCTACGGAGCTGGGGCGTTTGCCGGATTTCACACTGGTTAAAGTGAGCAGTCCTCCAGAGGCTGGAAGCTTTGCAAAAGTAAAGCTCACAGGCTATGACGGCGAAAATGCAATAGGGATTCTGCATGGCTGAAGAAAAGAAAAAGGGCGGTTTTTTTAAAAAACTGTTCGGCGGAAAAACTAAAGAGGAAAAGCTTGCTGAAGAAGCTGCTGAGCGGGCGGCTAAACAGCAACTTGTTGATGAACAAATGGCGGCGCGCATGGCGGCCATTAATGCAGCCGCTTTAAAATCCGCCCGTGAGCAAGATGAGGCGGCCGGTATTGTTGAGAAGGTTGATGAGGCAGATGCTCAAGAACAAGCTCGCATCGAAGCCGAGGAGAAGGCCAAAGCCGAAGAGCAGGCGAGGCATGATTTAGAAGCTGCCAAGAAATTGGCCGAAGAAAAAAAACAAAAAGAAGAAGAGCATAAGGCGGAACTGGCTCGCCTCGCCGAAGAAAAACGCCTCGCTGAGGAAAAGGCGAAAGAGGAGCGTATTGCCGCTGAAAAAGCTGAAAAAGAAAGGCTCGCTAAATTAGAGGAAGAGAAAAAAGCTAAAGCTGAGGCTGAACGAAAAGCCCGTGAAGCTACAGAAAAAGCTGAGGCTGAAGCCCTCGCTAAAGAGGAGGCCCGTAAAAAGGCCGAGGCTGAAGAGGCGGCGCGCCGCCAAGCTGAGGAAAAAGCCCGCCGCGAAGCTGAGGCAGAAGCGCTTCGCAAGGCGGAAGCTGAAAAAAGCGAAGCCGAAGCCCGCAAGCTCCGTCAGCAACAAGAGGCCGAACGTAAGGTTCGCGAAGAAGAAGGGGCACGTCAGGCTGCGGAGCGGGAAACAGCCCGCAAGGCGGAAGAAGAAGCAGAAGCCGCGCGACTTGCTGAGTTAAAAGCAGAACAGGAACGTTTGGAAGCCGAGAAAATTGCTGCCGCGCGCGCCGCTCAGGTTTCCGAAGATAAGATTAAAGCGCTGCAACCCGAAGAAAAGAAAGGTTTTCTCGAACGAATTTCGGATGGTCTTAAAAAATCCACATCCCGTATGTCGGAGAATATTACCGCCGTCTTCAACAAGCGAAAACTTGATGATGATGCCTTAGAGGATCTGGAAGACCTTCTCATTCAGTCAGATTTCGGCATTGGCCCGGCGACTAAAGTTACAACGCTACTTGCCAAGGACAAATTTGATAAAGAAGTCACTGATATGGAAATCAAAGTCGCGTTAGCGGATGTGATTTCTGACATTTTAACACCGCTCGAAAAACCCTTTGAACTGACTGGGGCTAAATTAGAGGTTATCTTATTTGTTGGGGTCAATGGATCTGGTAAAACCACAACGCTTGGAAAAATTGCCAAACGTTATGCCGATGAAGGTAAAAAGATTTTGATCGTAGCGGGTGATACATTTCGCGCTGCCGCTGATGCGCAGCTCAGGGTTTGGGGTGATCGGGCTGGAGCCCCTGTCATGGTTGGTAAACAAGGCGCCGATGCGGCGGGTCTTGTGTTTGATGCTATGGAGAGGGCGAAATCCGAGGGTTATGATATCTTGATGATTGATACAGCAGGACGGCTTCAAAACCGTACTGAGCTCATGGATGAACTGGCCAAAGTGGTTCGCGTGATCAAAAAACAGGACGAAACCGCGCCGCATCATTCACTATTGGTACTGGATGCCACAGTTGGCCAGAACGCGCTTTTGCAAACCGAAGCTTTTCAAAATGTCGCTGGCGTTACAGGTCTGATCATGACCAAACTTGACGGCACGGCCAAAGGTGGCGTTCTGGTTGCTTTATCTGACAAATTTAAAATTCCTATCCATGCAATTGGCATTGGAGAGCGCATAGAAGATTTGGAAAACTTTTCGGCTCCCGTTTTTGCGGCTGCCCTATCCGGCGTAGCTGATGCTATGAAGCCTGTTGAGTTACCACACTTCTGCATACTGGCTTGATGCTTATCTCAGCCGTTTTAACAGCGGTCGTCGGTGTTCTACTTAAGCAGTCTAAGGATAAATTGGTTTTAAGGTCAATTTTGTCATGGGGGTCGGCGCTTATTGTACTGCCCTTTGCGTTTTTCCTACCTTTGCCTCCAAATGAAGCTTGGCCTTATCTTGTGATTGGAGCTGTAGTTCATTTTATATATCAGGTTACTTTGGTTGCAGCTTTTGAACGTGGAGACATGTCCATGGTGTTTCCCATCGCGCGGGGTGTTGCTCCAGCTATAGCGGCGATTTTCGCCTTTTTAATTCTGGGGGAAGTTTTAGGGCCGATTGAGCTTTTAGGGCTGGGAATAGTCGTCTTTGCTCTTATGGGATTTGGCTGGCCATCAAATAGCTCAAGCCATCATGTTCCGGCCGTTATTTTTGCGTTGATTTGCGGGAGTATGATTGCGCTTTATTCTGTTATTGATGCAGGCGGTATGCGCGTTTCGAGCGGTATCTTAGACCAAATGTGGACCTATATAGTCTGGTTTTTTATCTTTGATGCCATCGGACTTCCGCTTTTAGTGATGTGGTTGCGGCGGGGCAGATTTAGGGCGGCGCTAAAGCCCGAAATTAAGTTCGGTGTTTTATCAGCGATGTTATCTGTCATGGGCTTTGGCTTGGCGTTATACGCTTTTTCAATTGCCCCAGTGGCCAAAATGTCGGCGGTTAGGGAAACCAGCGTTGTGTTTGGGGCCGCACTTGCTGTTATCTTTTTAAAGGAAAGCTTCGGTATCCGGCGTATTGTTTTGGCGTGTATTATGGCTCTTGGGCTTATGATGATGCAATTTTCCGCTTAAAAACAAAGCTTTGCCGAAAATTGATAATTAAATATTGAAAAACGATAATACTTGGTTATGCTCGCGCCCAAATTGGAGAGAAAGCCATGTTAGACATTCAAAATGTGCATAAGCGCTTTGGCGCGATTCATGCCCTGAACAATATCAACTTATCATTAAAGCCGGGGCTGTTTGGTCTTTTGGGGCCGAATGGTGCCGGAAAGTCCACATTGATGCGGACTTTGGCGACTTTGCAGACACCAGATGAGGGGACCATTACTTTTGACGGTGTGGATATTGCTAAGTCACCAGACAAAATGCGTCGCACTCTTGGTTACTTGCCGCAAGACTTTGGTGTTTACCCGAGAATGAGCGCGGAGGCGCTCTTGGATCACATAGCTATATTAAAAGGCCTGAGCGACAAAACGGCTCGAAGAGAGCAAATTTTACAGCTTTTGGATCAGGTTAATCTGACTAAAATGAAAAGCGCGTCTGTTTCCACATATTCCGGTGGTATGCGTCAGCGTTTTGGCGTTGCACAGGCAATGCTCGGTGACCCTAAAATCCTGATTGTGGATGAGCCGACAGCTGGACTTGATCCTTTTGAACGGAATAGTTTCCTCGATCTTTTAAGTGAAGCCGGTGAAGACAAAATCATTATTCTGTCCACTCACATTGTCGAAGACGTTCGTGATCTTTGTTCGGATATGGCGATTATGGGTGAGGGTGAAATTGTAGCGCGCGGGGGTCCGGAGGAATTAATTGATACGATCCGCAAATCCGTCTGGCGTAAGACAGTGGATAAGTCCGACGTTGATGCTCTTAAAGAAAAACATAAGGTTCTTTCAACCCGTTTGTTGATGGGACAGGTTGTAGTCAGTGTGCTCTCACAAACAATGCCGGAAGCAGGGTTTGAAAAAGTTGACCCTAATCTGGAAGATGCTTATTTCGCTCACCTATATCGCATGGTCTAGGAGACGGCTATGTTTGGAAAACTTTTAAAATTTGAACTCTCCCTACAGGCCAGGCAAATTGGCTTTTGGGTAACCATTTTTATTATGTTGTGCCTTGGCGTTTTATTCATGTCCGTTGACTGGGCAGGTTTATCTGTTGAAGGGGGCGGCCGTATAAAAAATAATGGCGCTAATACACTAGCGGCTCAGATATCTTCATTAAGTATAGCATCGATATTTTTTGCCTGTGTTTTTGTGGTTTCAGGTATCATGCGCGATGATATTCATAAATCCACTGAAATCATTCACGCGACTTCTGTCAAAACGTCTGACTTAATTATACCGCGCATGATTGGGGTGTGGATAGCGACGTTTTTATGTTTGCTAGCGGTTGTTATAGGCTTATTTGCGGGGCAATTTGCGCCCTGGGTAGATAAAGAAACTATGGGGCCGATCAGGGTAAGTTATTATTTGTATCCTACGATCATATTTCTTTTAATTAATTCCCTTTTCATGAGTGGATTCTTTAGCCTCATAGCTGGACTGACTCGTAACCGTATGATGGTTTATGTCAGTGCGATTGGACTACTCGTTCTCTATATAGGCGCAGGATTTTTGACTCAGGATGCACCAAAGTGGTTAAGCTCCATTATGAGTCCGTTTGGAGACAGTGCCATGGCAGTAGAAACGCAATACTGGCCGGCGGATGAACAAAACACGCGGCTTCTACCGCTAAATAGTCACATAGGTATCAACAGGCTGTTTTGGGGCGGAGCAGGCGTGGCTATGTTTTGGGCTGTTTATAAAATGTTTGTGCGGGGACTGGTTGGACGCAAAGTAAAAAACCTGGGCGCAGATTTTGCGGACCGCGGAGAACGCCGTGCATTGAAAGCTGTTGCTCCGCAATTTGGCGGTCTGTCCTGGTTATCAGCATTTTGGACCCGTGCAAAAATGGAATATTTGACTACGGTTAGATCCATTCCGTTTTATATGCTGTGTGGTATTGCTATGGTTCTTGTGGGCGTAGTCTTTGTTTTAACAACCTTTTTGACGCCTGACCCAACTTTGCCGACCAGCAATAAAATGGCGAAGCTATCCGTTGCAGGTTTTAGCTTGCCCATTTTGCTTGTAATTATTTTCTTCAGCGGGGAAATCTCTTGGAGAGACAGGACGGCAAAGATAAATGAAGTCCTAGATGCGACGCCTGTTCGAAACTGGCAGCTTATGCTCGCGAAATGGGCGGGTCTTATTCTGACTATATTGACGATGGTTACGTTTGCTTTGGTGGTGGGTATGATTTTGCAGATGGCGCAAGGAAACTTCGCAATCAGTCTGCCCACTTATGCCAAGGCAGGCTATGTCAGTTTTGCGGGGAGGTTTGTGCTTTATGCTTGTTTGGCATTATTCGTTCAAAATTTTATGCCGAACCGTATTGTCGGCATGTTTGCAACTGCGGCTGTTTTGATTTTTCTTGAGTTTTTTGTTACTAACTTACCATTTTTCCACCCCTTGATGGAGTTCGGACGACTCCCAGCAGGTAATCTCTCAGAGATGAACGGCTATCAAAGCCTGATTAATTACAAATGGTTCGGACTTTATGGACTGATGACAACAGGTGTATTGGCCGTCCTATCAGTTTGGCTATGGCGTAGAGGTCTTCAGATCGGCTTATTTAGTCGGCTGCGGGGTATGAAAGCGCGAATGTCACCAGTGACCTTAGGTCTTGCGGGCTTATTCCTGGTGGGGTCAATTGGTACAGGCCTGCACATTAAAAAAGCCTATGATAAAGTGGATTACCGTAATCAAAAGGCTAATGAGCTCAGAACTGTTCAATACGAGAAACTGTTTAAAGACATAGCTGAAAGGACATTACCCAAAATTCAATCTGTTAATGTTGATGTAGATTTTTCTCCGTCTAGGCGTGACGGTTTCGTTCAAGGGCAGTATATTCTGGAGAATGTAACGGACGCGCCGTTAACAGAACTGTTTGTCAGAATTCCTATATCGCATCCGGAAGACGTGAAGCGTTTAGATGTAGAAGGTGCGGAGCGTGATTTAAGTGAAAAGGGAAAAGAATATGCAGACTATCGATATTGGAGGTATGAATTTAACCAGCCCGTCGCGGTTGGAGACCAAGTACGGCTGGATTTTGAGGTCTATTTCCATCCGCCGCGGCTTGTCGATGGCAGTCCCATACGCCGCAACGGTACGTTTATAAATAGCTGGGATTTATTGCCCTCATTGGATGTTTTGAAAGCTTGGCTTCAAAATCCTGATAAGCGTCGTAAGTATGATTTACCGGAACTGCCAAAGCGGCCTGTGCAAACGGATGAAGCTGCTCGCCAGATCAATTTTTTCTCTGGCTCAGGCGACTATATGGATTTCAAGGCGCGGGTCTGTACTGATCCAGGTCAGATACCAATCGCGCCGGGCCAAAAAATATCGGAAGAAAATATTCAAAAAAATGGGTATGATCGTCACTGCCGAACCTATGAGGCGGTCCGCCCGATTGTGAATTTTTATTCCTTCTTGTCGGGTGATTATACCGTCAGTGAAGATGTATGGGAAAATCCCAATGGGGATGATGTACCTTTGGCGATTTACTATCATGAACCCCATGGTTTTAATATTGAGCTGATGCATGAGGCGACCAAACAAGCCTTATCGACATTTTCAGAACTGTTTAGTCCATATCAATATAATCAAGTCAGGATTATGGAATTTCCTCATGGAAATTTTGCGCAATCATTTGCCGGGACAATTCCGTTTAGCGAAAATGTTGGATTTGTAAGAGACCCAGGCAATCCTGATGATCCTACGTCTATTGACTTGGCGTCTTATATCACAATGCATGAACTCGGCCATCAGTGGTTTGGACATCAAATCGTTCCCGCTGATACTCAGGGGTTTAATGTATTGTCAGAAGGCCTGACGGAAAATGCTGCTATGACAGCCTATGAAAGAGCCTTCGGATGGAAAAAAGCTCGTAGGGTTCTCGAAAAGAGGTCGATAGAATTATACTTAGCTTCTCGAGTATTTGACCGAAAGAGTGAGCCATCGCTAGCAAATGCGGAAGGTCAAGGATATTTAGACTATCAAAAAGCCAACTGGGTATTTTGGGGCCTTAAGCAAAATATGGGCGAAGAGGCCATGCAAGGTGCTATTCGCAACTTTGTAGAAGAGTTCGGCTCTAAAGGGCCGCCATACCCGACAACCCATCAGCTCATTGATCATTTGCGTGCGGCCGCAGGTCCTGATTATCAGCAGCTTATCACAGATTATTGGGAACGAATTACGTTCTGGGATTTAGGCCTTGATAACGTTGCCGTTACGGAAAAAGGTGGGCAGTTTGAAGTTTCATTTACTGCAAAAGTCGATAAGAAAATAGCAACCGAAGAAACGGGTAAAGAAACCTCCGTGACGGAAATTGACGATGAAGAGCTCAATGAGTGGGTCGAAATCGGGTTTTATGATTTTAATCCGAAAGAGACTCTGGGCGGCGACTGGATAAAACTGGAACGAGTTCGCGTAACGGATCTGGAGACCTCTATGTCAGTCTCAATGGACAAAAAACCGACTTATATTCTCATTGACCCGCGGCGACTTCTTATAGAGCGCAACGTGGAAGATAATGTGAAAAAGATAGACGCTGCCCGCGAAGGTTAGCGCTAAAATATCTTGCATCAGCCTTTGGGCTGATGCACATGCAGTTCATGACTGATCAGACCAACCAGCACCAGCCCGTCAATGCGCCTGCAGTGAAAAATAATCCCTGGCTCGAATTCGGGCCCGTGATAGTATTTTTTATTGTTTACATATATCTGCGCCGGACTCTGCCCGATCCCAATACCGCTATCTATCCGGCAGCAGGTGTGTTGGCCGTGTTAAGCGCCATCAGTTTGATTTATTCCAAAATTCGTCATGGCCGTATGTCCGGGGTTTTAATCCTGACGACGGCAATTGTGTGCTTGAGCGCTGGCCTTGCCTATATTTTCAAAGACCCCCGATTTTTCTATATGAAGCCGACAGTGATCAATATTCTGTTTGGAGTGGCAGTGATCGGAGGCGTCGCCGTGAAAAAGAATGTTATTCAGCTCATGTTTGGTGAAGCTTTTGATCTGCCTATCAAAGCCTGGAATCAGCTGGCCATACGTTGGGGCCTGTTCTTTTTTGTCTTGGCGGGACTGAATGAGCTGGTTTGGCGGAATTTTGAAGAGCCGACATGGGTTAAGTTCAAGCTCTTCGGGCTCATTCCGCTCACAATCATATTCACCATGACCCAGCTGCCATTTATAATGAAACACGGAACTGTTAAGGGGCAGGAGCCCAAAGCTTAATTTATTGGTAAGGCACGCCCCAGCCATAAGCAGTGCGGCGAATAATATTATGCTCTGATTTATGAAAATCACTATCCGCATTGGCGATAGCTTGCATGGCGGCTATGACTTCATTTTTACCCTTGAGGTTGCGGGTTCTGACAATCATGACTTTGATCCGCTTATCCGCATCTGGACTGTTTATTAATCCGCGCACTCGATCCCGGTTTGACTTAAACCAGTCAAAAGCCATGCCTTCGGTCATGAACATACCGGGGCTGATTTTATCATTAAGCTGTTTGACGGTCCTGACAAAAGTGTCAACTTCTTCTTTATAGACTCTTTTATCTGCCAAGATGACAATTGTTAGCAGGGTTAAAATGTCGTGCCAATCATCTGAAGTCATGTATTCACTGCCAACTCTCTTTATAGGCGATTTGGCCCCACCAATTTCATCTAGCCTGTTTATGGGCGAATTACCAGTGCTTTTACAATTGCACGCGGCATTGGCGGTGCTATAAGACCACCAAATATTATCTATAAGTATTAAAGGAAGAATTATGGCCTCTCTGGACAGTTTTAAGTGCGAGCGTGAGCTAACGGTACGCGGCGGAACTTATACCTATTATGATTTGGGAGAGGCTGAGAAAAATGGTCTGAGCGGGATTTCCAAACTGCCGCGCTCACTCAAAGTGCTTCTGGAAAATCTTTTACGCCATGAAGATGGGAAAACAGTTACAAAAAAAGACATTCAGGCTATTGCAGACTGGCTTAAAACAAAAACATCAACACATGAAATCGCTTATCGCCCAGCCCGGGTTTTGATGCAGGATTTCACGGGCGTTCCAGCCGTAGTTGATTTGGCCGCTATGCGTGATGCCATGGTCAATCTGGGCGGCGAGGCGGAGGAAATCAATCCGCTTAACCCGGTTCACCTGGTGATCGATCATTCGGTCATGGTTGATTATTTTGGTACAAAAGACGCGTTTAAGAAAAACGTCCAACGGGAATATGAGCGTAATGGCGAGCGGTATGATTTCCTGAAATGGGGGCAGGAGGCATTTGATAATTTTGCTGTGGTACCGCCAGGAACCGGTATTTGTCACCAGGTCAATCTTGAGCATCTTGCGCAAACTGTTTGGACCAAGACCGAAGACGGAAAGACATATGCTTTTCCAGACACACTCGTAGGTACGGACTCGCACACAACTATGATTAATGGCCTGTCTGTATTGGGATGGGGTGTTGGCGGTATCGAAGCCGAAGCCGCCATGCTGGGACAGCCTATCTCAATGTTGATTCCCGAAGTTGTTGGATTTGAACTGACAGGCAAATTGCCTGAAGGTGCTACAGCGACAGACCTTGTGCTACGTGTTGTTGAAATGCTTCGCCAAAAGGGCGTGGTTGGGAAATTCGTCGAATTTTATGGTGAAGGCCTTGATCATTTGTCACTCGAAGATCAGGCAACGCTCGCTAACATGGCGCCTGAATATGGCGCCACTTGCGGATTCTTCCCTGTAGACGAAGATACGCTGCGCTATCTGGATACAACAGGCCGAGATAAACAACGGATTGAACTGGTCGAAGCTTATGCCAAGAAACAAGGCTTCTGGCGTGATAACAGCCAGGCGACATTTACAGACACACTAAAGCTGGACATGGGCACGGTTATGCCGGCTATTTCAGGGCCCAAACGCCCTCAAGACCGCTTTGACCTTAAAGGCGCCAATCGCCACTTTGCGAAAATATTACGCGATGAATTTGGCAAAACGCCGACAGGCGATAGCGCTGTAAACGTTAAGGGCAGGGACTATGAACTGGATCACGGTGATGTTGTCATCGCAGCGATAACGTCCTGTACCAATACATCTAACCCTTCTGTGATGATGGCGGCGGGCCTTGTGGCGCAAAAAGCCAATAAGCTAGGTCTTACAGTAAAGCCCTGGGTTAAAACATCCTTGGCGCCCGGCTCTCAGGTTGTGGGTGAATATTTGGAAAAATCCAAACTTCAGAATGAGTTGAACCAGTTAGGTTTTGATGTGGTTGGTTATGGCTGTACGACTTGTATCGGTAACTCAGGACCATTGGCACCGGAGTTGTCCGAAGCCATTGCCGAAGGTGATCTCGTCTCTTGCTCCGTTCTCTCTGGAAACCGGAACTTTGAGGGCCGGATTGGTCCGGATATCAAAGCTAACTTCCTGGCATCTCCGCCACTGGTCGTGGCCTACGCGCTTGCAGGATCCTTACATCATGATTTTGATGCTGATCCGCTGGGTGTGGATCATGAAGGGAATGAAATTTTCCTCAAAGATATTTGGCCAACATCAAAGGAAATTGCCGAAGTTGTCCGCAAGATCATCAACCGGAAAATGTTTACTGAAAAATATGCCGATGTTTACAAAGGCGATGCCGAGTGGCGGAAAATCAAAGTGGAAGGTGGTAAGACCTATAACTGGGCGCCGGGTTCGACTTATGTACGCAACCCCCCATATTTTGACGGGATGACAACGACGCCTGATCCGGTTGAGGATATTGAAGGTGCCAATATTTTAGCATTGCTGGGCGACTCCATTACGACTGACCACATCTCGCCAGCTGGCGCGATCAAGCATGATGGTCCGGCCGGAGATTATCTCTCAGCTCGCCAGGTGCCAAAATCCGAGTTTAACTCATTTGGCTCCCGCCGAGGAAATCACGAAGTCATGATGCGCGGAACCTTTGCCAATATTCGTATTAAAAACGAAATGGTTCCGGGTACAGAAGGCGGCGTGACCAAATATATTCCAAGCAATGATGTCATGAGTATTTTTGATGCGGCCGAAAAATATAAGGCTGATGACAAAGATCTCGTTGTCTTTGCCGGATCGCTTTACGGGAATGGGTCATCCCGTGACTGGGCCGCTAAAGGTACAATTCTATTGGGCGTCAAAGCGGTCATTGCAGAGAGCTTTGAGCGTATTCACAGATCTAATCTGATCGGTATGGGCGTTCTTCCATTAGAGTTTCAAGATGGCAATAGCTGGAAGAAGCTTGGCATGACGGGCGACGAAACTGTATCTATTCGTGGTATTGAAAATCTGGAGCCTCGCGGTACGCTGAATGTTGAAGTTGTCTTCCCTAACGGAGATAAGAAAATTGCCACCGTACGGGTTCGTATCGACACGGATAATGAGCACGAATATTATAAAAATGGCGGTATTTTGCACTACGTTCTGCGGAACCTCGCAACAGCTGCATAACTTCTGGCGGCCTTGGGGCCGTCAAATCATAGAAATAGATGTTTTCTATTAGTCCTTCCTGCTACATCACGTTTCAGGGAGGATTTTATGAGTTCAGATCAGGTTAAAACAAGACTGGAACCACAGGTCGATTACCGGATATTTTTCCCCGGTATCGCCATAGTGTTGCTCTGTGCTTTGCCGCTGATAGTTAATCCCGACAAGAGCGCGGAATATGCTGATATAGCTTTTAAATTTGTTACGACACGATTTGGCTGGCTCTATCTTTTATTTGGGTTCTTTGCGCTGGTTTTTTGCGTCTGGTTGTCATTCAGCCGATACGGCAATGTCAAATTGGGCGCGCCGGGTGAGGCGCCGGAATATTCCAATATTCATTGGATTTCCATGATGTTTACGGCCGGGATAGGCGGTAGCCTGGTTGCCTGGGGTTTTGCTGAATCCATGTATTATCTGCAAGGCCCGCCGCTTGGCGTTGAGCCTGGTACGAGTATAGCCATGGAAATGGCCCATCTCTATCCTTTGTTCCATTGGGGGATAGTGCCTTGGGCTATATATGCCCTGCCGGCTGTCCCCATTGCCTATATGCTTTATGTCAGGCGTCGACCTCAAATGCGGATGAGCCATGGCTGTGATGAAGCTTTGCCTAAAAAGGGCCGTAAGCCCATCAAACTTTTCATAGATATATTTATTATTCTGGGCGTTCTGGGCGGGACGACCACATCGCTTGGCCTGGGTGTGCCGCTGGTTTCGGCGCTCATTGCTGAATTGTTTGGCGTGGCTGATACCTTAATGATCAAACTTGCCGTTCTATTGATCTGGGTCGTGCTGTTCGGGGCCAGCGCCTATCGGGGCTTAAAAAAGGGCATCAAAGTTCTGGCCGATATAAATATGATCCTGGCCATTATAGTTATTGTATTTATTTTAATTGTCGGACCTACAGTATTCATATTGTCCATGACTGTGAACAGTCTTGGACTGCTCATGGAAAATTTTGCGAGAAGCAGCTTCTGGATGGACCCGATTGACAAAGGCGGCTTTCCTGAGGCGTGGACGGTGTTCTACTGGGCCTGGTGGCTGGCTTATGCCGGGATGGTCGGGCTTTTCTTCGGCCGTATTTCCAGAGGCCGAACTATACGCGAATTACTTATGGGTGTTATCTGCTGGGGCACACTGGGTACCTGGACGTTCTTAGCTGTGGCCAGTGCCTTTTCTCTGCATGTGGACGCGTCCAATGTAATTTCAATTCCAGTGCCGGATACGGATCAGTTTGCGCATATCACAGCGAGCACAGTCTCGATCAGCGAAGCCCTGAATGAAGGTATTATTTCCATGTCCGAAATGGTGGCAAAAATTCTATCAACATTACCCATGGGCAATTTGGTCATCTTTGTATTCATCGTGCTCAGCCTGATTTTTTACGCTACGACTATGGATAGCTCGGCTTATGTTCTGGCCAGTATTTGCGCCAAGGATATGAAGAACGACGAAGAGCCCCGGCGTAGTAACCGCTTGATCTGGGCTGTTATGATAGCTTTGATGACGGCGGGCGTTGTTCTGACGGGGCGCTTGGATACGGTTAAAGCGGCGACAGTGTTAAGCTCGCTCCCATTAATCCCGATTCTGGGCATGATGTGCTTTTCATTGATGCGCTGGCTTAAACGCGATTTCGGTGACCTTGTGGCGCCCAAAGAAATTGCACTTCCCCTTGAAAAGGTCGCGGGTCAAAAGGAATAGCCGTGCTGGATAATGATATAAAAATCGGATTTATTGGTCTTGGCAATGTGGGCAGCAAGCTCTCAGGATCACTTATACGCAACGGCTTTGATGTCACAGTCCGCGATTTAAATCCTGATCTTGTTACCGAATTTGTAGCCCGGGGCGCAAAGGCCGCGAGCTCGCCCAAAGAGCTCGCGCAAAATGTCGATGTGATCGTGACTTGTCTGCCGTCACCCGCCGCCTGCTCACAGGTTATGGAGGCCGAAGACGGTATTATTGCCGGGCTTACCAAGGGCAAAGTCTGGCTTGAAATGAGCACAACAGACGCTGATGAGCTCAGGCGGATTGCTGCCAAAGTTTCAGAAACCGGAGCCATGCCAGTAGACTGTCCGGTTTCGGGCGGATGTCACCGGGCGGATACAGGTAACATTTCTATTTTTGCGGGCTGTGACCGGGAAGCCTTTGACCGCGTCTTGCCTCTGCTGACCACAATGGGCCGCAGGGTCGTGCATACAGGGCCGCTTGGCTCGGCATCTGTACTTAAGGTGATGACGAATTATCTGGCCACGGCCCATTTAGTTGCCTTGTCTGAAGCTCTGACCACTATGAAAATGGCGGGCATGGATATGAACGTAACTTACGAAGCCATTAAAGCATCATCGGGCAATTCATTTGTCCATGAGACGGAAAGTCAGGTCATCTTAAACGGCTCCCGCGATATCAGCTTTACTATGGATCTGGTCAGCAAGGATATCGGGCTGTTTTATGATATTGCTAAAGCCCATAACGTACCTTTGGAACTGGCGCCTTTGCTGTGTGATATTTTTGAAGATGGCCAGAAACGCTTCGGCCCGCGCGAACTCTCACCCAATATTATCAGGCGTTATGAAGAACCGTGTAATACCAAAGTGTTAGGCGTGGGCTTCCCCCCTGAAATGGTTGATGATGAACCAGAGGAAAGAGGCTATGAGGTCGTGGTCAATGGGCGTCAGGATTATTAGGTCACAGCTATGATTACGCAGAGTAAGCTCTTTATCGGCGGGCAATGGATGGACGCAAGTTCGGGCCAGACCCTGGACGTTATAAACCCGGCCACCGAGCAGCCAATACTGGCTATGGCCTGTGCCAATGAAGATGATGTGGATAGGGCGGTCGCGGCGGCCAAAGCCGCTTTCCCGGCCTGGTCCAGAAGTCCCGCGGCAGAGCGCAAACGCCTCATGCTGGCTATGGCCGACGCGCTGGAGGCAAGAGCCGCTGACCTGATTGACGCCACCGTGGCCTGTGTGGGTATTCCCAGACATCAAGCCATGGACTTTCAGATCGGATCGCCCATAGAGGCTCTGCGCTATTACGCTGATCTGTGCGGCGTGGTTGATAAGGTCGAGACGAAAAATAACGTCACAATTATGCGCGAGCCTATCGGTGTCTGTACCCTGATAAACCCTTGGAATTATCCCTTTATGCAGCTGATCGGCAAGCTGGCTCCGGCTCTGGCCGCCGGATGTACGGTCATCGCCAAACCCGCAGAACAAACGCCGCTGCTGGATATTATCATAGCTGAAATTTGCGAGACCGTGGGATTACCTGCAGGTGTCTTTAACCTGGTGACGGGTATAGGCGCTCAGATAGGCCATAGATTATGCGCCCATCCGGACGTGGATATGGTGTCCTTTACGGGCTCAACCGGGGCAGGGATTAAGGTCGCGCAGGCCGCGGCGCCCGGCGTCAAGCGGGTCTGTCAGGAGCTCGGCGGTAAGTCGCCTTTTATTATCACAGACGATGCCGATCTTGAGGCAGCCGTGCGCTACGGGACGGAAAATGTCATCCTCATGGGCGGGCAGACCTGTGACGCGCTGACCCGAATGTTCGTGCCCGCCGGCCGCTATGAAGAGGCTGTCGCCATTGCAAAAACCGTCGCCGAAGAGCAGGTCATAGGTGACCCGCTCTTACCGGATACGACCATCGGCCCGCTCGCTTCTATGGTTCATCGGGACCGGGTATTACGCTATATCGGCATTGGCATTGACGAAGGCGCGCGCCTTGTAACGGGCGGTCTTGATCGTCCTGACGGGCTTGAGATTGGGGCCTATGTAAAGCCAACAATTTTCGCCGATGTGACCCCTGATATGACCATAGCCCGCGAAGAGATTTTCGGTCCGGTCTTGTCAATATTGAAATATGAAACCCTGGATGAGGCCATTAAAATGGCCAATGATTCCCAGTTCGGATTATCCTCCGCCGTCTGGGCCAAAGACAAATCTGCGGCCCTTAAAATCGCCCGCCAAATGCAGGCCGGACAGTGCTATATCCAAGGCGGATATTTTACCATTCACGCTCCCTTTGGCGGCTATAAACAATCGGGCAATGGCCGGGAATGGGCAGAGCACGGCCTTGAAGAATATCTGGAAACCAAAGCCATTATTGCGGGGTAAAACGTGAAACGCCCGTGAAACAGGCGCGTGAAACCAAATTTACACGCGTTTTTTAAGATGGTTTTCAAGGCAAGTTTTTAAGTGGTTTTCAGGTGGTTTTTTTTGGCCAAATTTTAAGCCGCTTTTCCGAGCCGCTTAACCCACTTGGAAGTTTTATTTCGGCCCTGTATTATAGACCCATAATCATCGCTGCGGCTTTGAACCATTCAAAGCGCGCCTGATCCGCTCATCTATAATTTATACAGGTCTCCTTAATGCCGGAAAACTCACACCAAGATTATGCGCCCCAATCCGCGGACCGTGACCTGGCGCTTATGCTCCGTGCTGTCGGCGCGAAGGAGACAGAGCCCAAGGACCTTGGTCGCAACCATCCCCATTTGCGGCCATCTGAACCGGGCCCCTATAATATGGCCGAACATTCCGATCAAATGGATCAGGCAGGTCAGGTCGATCTGGCCGAGAATCCGCTGGATAAAAAATTCACCCCCATAGAAAGAGCCCGGCGGCTCTCGGCCTTTATGGATAAAACCGGATATAACAAAACGCGCACCGCCGCTGTGCTTGGCTGCTCCCGTAGTCATATCAGCAATATTCTGCGACTGGCTAATCTCTCGCCCCGCCTGCAAGAGCTTCTTATTACCGGGCAGATCAAAATCGGCCATGCCCGCGCCGTGGCTACCATGCCCGATCCCGAAGCTCTGGCGGATATTATTATCAAAAACAAACTTTCCGTCCGGGCCGCCGAAACTCTGGCCCGGCGTCTGCGCTATGTGGGGCCCAATGGCCGCTTGATACAAGACACGGCCATTCCCAATACGGATTTCGCCGAACAGATTCTAGAGAATGCTCTGGAATGCCGGGCCAAAGTCCGCGACTATGCCGGACGCGGAACGGTCACCCTGCGCTATCCATCCCCCCGCATATTCAAAGAAATCATGGGCCGCCTGACCCGCCCAACCCCGCACTGGCGCTATGAGTGAGTGGTGAAGACTAGTACACATCCGAGTGGACGACCTGAAATCCTTACATAAGACACAAGCAATTCCAACTAGTTCATAACTTTGATGACTCTTATTCTCGAAAGGTGTATTTGAGGGCAATAACCGACTACAGCTACTAGCTGTATACCTATCAGGTCTTGTAATGATTGATGACTTTAAAAAAAATTTTAAATATTCCGAAAATGATAAAATCGCTGCTGAAGAAATTTTTTCTAAAAATAATTCCAACTTAAAAAGTGCTAAATACTTTGAAAGTGTATTGGAGGATTTACTGGACTTTTGTTCATTCGCGGAGATGGACAAGTTATCAACAAAACCAAACCCTTTTGATGATCCTTATGTTGGCGCTGTTCTTACTAATGAAAAAATGGAGGTTCTCGGAGCGCATAGAAAGAGAACTGGATCGGAAATGCATGCAGAGCCTTTTGCAATCATAAATGCATTGTTTGGGATACGTGCTAAGAAAGGTGTCGAAGGTTGCCTATCGAGTATAAATAAGGCTTACTCTCAAAAAGCATGGCTGCAAAGTAATGTAAGTCCGATCGAATTTGAGCGTCTCTTCGCTCGAGCAGGATCATTATTGGTACAACACACTAATTCAGAAAGACTACATGTTTTTTCTACACTCGAACCGTGTCGAGATTATGAAACACAACCGAGTTGTGCTTGCATAATTTGTGCACTGGGCGCGAGTCATGTTTACTATGGATCGGACGATACTAACGAAAAGGGTAAAGGCCGATTTGTATTAAGCTCAGGTGAATACCGTGGTCGTATTGTACGATCTCAAATTAACCCGAAACCACCAATCGTTAAGTATAATCTTGCTACTGAAAAATCAGTCGAGGTTAACAAGCTCTTTTTTACAACCGATCAAATTGTTAAATCTTTTTTTTCTCAAATTGAATTAGGTAAAACCCGTATTGGGCCTCAATACAGTACGATAAAATTAGCCCAGAACTATACGGATGTGAGGATTCGTAATGGACGTGTAGTGTTGGGAGAAAAGAAAGAACCTATACTACCTCTTTTTTCAATTCCTGGGCAGTCACTAGGTATTGGTGAATCATCGTCAAGTATTGATGATGCGACAGATGAGCAGTCTCTAAACGAAGTGAAGCTATCTAGTATAAAATCGGCACATATAGAAGAAGATCTAGCTCTTGTACTAAAACACCCGGCGGAGGAAAAGTTATTGGATATTTTGTATGACCGGATCATCCATAAACTGAAGCTTCCTTATCAAATTATTACAACCAGAAGTAAGGCTAATATTAATCCAGATCTTTTAAAGCTTCTAGAAGAAGATAAACGTATAATAGTACATCCCAACTCTTTTAGGAAGCAAGATGAGCAATTTACGGCTCATAGAAATGTACTATTAACAATCATTAGATCGGAATTACGCGAAAATTTATATGTCATGACAAAGAACGTGATTGCAAAAGAAGGAATAAATTCTGCCGAACCATATTCAAGCTACTTTGGGGACTATAGAAAGGTTTCTACTTCGTTAGAGACCGCAAAAATTAATCCCAGTAGAATTTCAGTATACTCGTCGTTGAAAAATGTTCAGAAAATTTCAGATCTACTAAACAAACTTTCAGACCTTGATTTATTTGGTCGAAAACAGAAGCTAAACAAAACAAGTGTTGAGGTAAGAGTCTGTTTACTTCCTAACGAAACACCTAATGATGCGCGCATTGAAGGGCTTAGAGCATCGCTACAGAGTTCAGTAAAAGTTAGAACTCATATAAGCACGGAGTCCTTGAAAACGGTATTATCAGCAAAAAGTATCTCAGAGCTCTTGAGTGGAATGGGCGTAGACCCAACTTATTTTTCTCCCTTATACCTAAGAGAGTTGACTGGTAGTTTAGATTGGCGAGATAGACGCAATGCGGGAAAAATGATTGCAGAAATGCTATCTCGTGAGCCATCCTTAACTGAAACTATGGCATTAAAAGAGATATTAGATATATGTGACGAAGGTTTAAACGATGATAATTGGAAAACACTTTGCACTTATCTAAATGCACTTGAAGATCTACACAAAACGTCTAATGCTAGTCTAGCTAAAAAAATTAATTCTGCATTAGTATCAGTAGGGGCTGCCTTACAAAAACAACTGACTCATTCTGAAAGAAGGCCTTGGTTGATTGATGCCTCGTGGAGGTGGATAGCAGCTTCTTCAAAGTACTCAGATGTAAATGATTTTGCTAAAAATATAAAAGGCAAGCTAAAATCCTTTTTTTTACAAAGCCCATTTTTACTAAGTCAAACTATATATTATATTTCGTTATCCGAAAAAAAATTCGACGAATTGTTTAAAATTTTTCCTTTATTTGCAACAAGTGATGAAAACCTTGAACGCAACGCAATTGTCGCATGTTCGACAATGCTGGCTCGACAATATTTTGCAAAAACCCTTACCCTTGATTTAGATGTGAAAGAAGATGTTCAAGCTTTCGTTGCACAACTAGGTGATTCATTCAAATTAATCTTTGATGAAGAGTTTAATAGGTGTGAAAAAGTTTGGCGAGAGAAGTTGGTTTTCATTGAGAACGAAGTCGAAAAATCGAAAAAAAGTAAGGCTTTTGCTTCTTTGATGTATTTACGAACGTTAATTCCATCACTTGAAAGAGGTAGTGATCGCTATATTGCCGATGATTTGAGTGCTACATGGAGAGGTGATCAAACTCGGAATGTTATGTACACGCTTAGAGAACTATCTCCGGAGTCTCTAGTCTTGGCGATCGAGGGACTAGTATCTGATCCAGATGTTTCTACACGTTGGAGCGGTTTATCGTATATATTTGGGCCTGATAGTTCGCGATTTGTGGCTAGTATTGCTCCTAATCATAATAAAGCAGAATTACATGAATTGCGGAGGTTGAGGCTTGATTTTGCAAAGAAAGCGATCTCATTCGAAGAGCATTACTGGCTAACTAGAGAAATAATATCGTATTATACATTATCAAGAAGAGCTGCGCAAAAATCAGATAAGTCGCGACGCCGATCTGGCGGATATTATGGTTGGGGTTTGCCACCCATTTCTTCAATTCCAAACATCTCAAAAACGCGGCTCAAATACATTTCTGAACCAATGAACTTACATCCGGAAGTAAGGCAAACTTTAGATGAATTTTGGAAAGTCGGGAAGTCCATAGCGCTGCTTTTACCTCCAATTTTTGACCCTCGAAATCGGCCAAAAATAGATGGTGGTGGAGAAATTAATGGGGGATCACCTCCTCTAGGACTGGGGCAAATTGCGGCTCACCTTTCATCGCAAGGGCATTATGTGGAAATTATTGATGCTCACAGGTATTCAATTCCACACACCGACCTGATCAACCGATTAGGGGAGTTCGATATTGTTGGAATAAGTACTGTTGTTAGTTCGTTAAACACGACGAGAATGATTGCTGAAGATCTAAAGGGAAGCAAATGCAAAATTGTTTTAGGAGGGCATGCAGTAACACTAATGACACCGGAACAGATAGAACAGAAGGGTATTTCATATGATTTTATTGTCGTGGGGCCTGGAGAAGAGCCATTAGCATTTATCGCTAACGACCCTGATGACGACCTTGTCGAGCAACAGGACAATATAATTGCTTTCTCTTCTAGAAAAAAAGATCGAGAAAAAAATCAAACACCAAGTGTAATCAGAAAAAAATTATTTCAAGTTAGAACTAAGTCATCGCAAGAATATGAAAGGAGGTGGCCACTACTTTCCTGGGCTTCCAGAGAGCAATTTAAACATTGGAATGGTGATGCCGCGCAATATGAACCAGCCTTTACGAGAAACAAGCAGGGTCTTGAGGCCCATATAGTTATGTCAAGGGGCTGCGAGTGGGATTGTTCATTTTGCACTGAGGCTTTGATCGGTGGAAAACATGGTGAGAATAGACGAACTGCTAAGGATGTTGTTGAAGAGGTATTTTATATTTCTGAAGCTCATAAAGTAACGCGCCTTCAATTTGTTGATGACAATATTTTTCCAGCTAAGCCTAAGGCAGGTGACACTCAAAGAAAAGTCAATTGGAGCCGCGAATTTTTAAATCGTATGACTGAATTCAAAACTCATTTTGACAATGGGAATTCATTGAGTTGGAGAGGGTTGATGAGGATAGAAGATTTTATGGATTATTGCGAATTGATTCCTAATTTTGTCGCGCTACTTGCTGGGAGTGGATGCAACTTGCTCGCTTTTGGGGTCGAGACAGGCAATGCCGACATCAGGCGAATAATGAAGGGCAAATCAACACTTAAAGGGGCTTTTATACCTGATAATGATGATATCAAACGTATAGTTGCAGATTTGCACGAAGTGGGCATTTTTTCTAAAGGGTATTTTATTCTAGGTGGGCCTAAGCAAAGTATATCCAATATTAATGAAACCATTGATTTTTCAATTTCTGCAGGTTTCGACATAGCCTATTTCGCTATTTATAAAGACTTCAAGGGAATAACATCTGGTCAATCAAAATCGTCAAATTTTGCATTGTATGCACCGTCGCTAGACAGTCTCATGATGGGAAAAAGTTCTAAGGCGAGCATAAGAAAGGTTTTTGGTAACCATGTTTCGGTTGATGACTTTGAAGAAATGAAAACAACCTATAATTATTTGGCTGGTGTAGGCTTTTCTTTTTCTGAAATGATTAAATACAATGATTATCATATAGATGATGAGTTTTACCCAAAACTAGGAGTCGAAAATGCTGAAAAATACCTCAATCTTTTGGCCTCTTCATACGCAAAGTTTTATTGCAGGGATGGTTGGCAAGATGTATATCAAAATCTTCTCGATGCCGGATATTAGTATCCTAGCAACTGAATCAAGCAATGGGTAATTTTATTAGTTACTGATTTGCTACTTATTGGTTTAACTTTGTACGATCAAAAGAATATACTTCTTGACCTTTTATAGTCTAGAAATCTTATGAGATTTTAAATAGATGAGCTGCATGTATATTCTCATGCGAATACTTCAAGCCTAAACTTAAGCCTTAATCTGAACGCCGGATAAATGCGGAACATAGCTGCTATGCGCGCCTGGGGCTTCACCCCTTTAATATAGTGATATAGTCCCTATATGATGGCTGTAACCAGTAGAGGAGGGCGTATGCTACTCACCATGATGAAAGGTAAAATTCACCGGGCCACTGTGACTCAGGCGGATTTACATTATGAAGGGTCGATTTCTATTGATCAGGATTTGCTCGAGCGGGCCGGTATTCTGCCCAATGAGCAGGTTGATATTCTGAACATCAATAATGGTGAGCGCTTTACCACCTATGCCATTACCGCCCCGCGCGGTTCCAAAACCTTTGGTTTGAACGGCGCTGCGGCCCGCCGCGTGCAAATCGGCGATAAGATTATCATTATCACCTATTGCCAGATGGAAGCGGAAAAAGCGCGCAATTATGCGCCTAATGTTGTGCTTTTGGATGAGAATAATGAGGTTTACGTACCCAATTTGAATTAGGGTTGTAAATTAGGGTGTGAATTAGAGCGTTCTACATGACATTATATGAGCCGCCTCTTAAGGGCGGCTTTTTGCTGTCTGGACGCGGGTGAACAGGGATGGCATGATTGGACCATGAAACTCATTGATTTATCTCATAATGTGTTTGACGGTCTGGTCACTTATAAGGGTCTTCCGGCCCCTGTGATTTGTGATTACTGGTCGCGAGAGGCTTCGCGGGAGCTTTATGAGCCGGGTACAGAATTCCAAATCGGCCGTATTGATATGGTTGCCAATACGGGAACATATCTGGACTGCCCGTTTCACCGCTATGCACACGGCAAAGACCTGGCCCAGACGGCTCTGGACGCTGTTGCTGAATTGCCTGGGATTGTCATTGACGCGCGGGGCATGGATGAAATTGGACCGGACGCGTTCAAAGGATATGACGTTAAGGGTAAAGCGGTTCTGGTGCGTACGGATTGGTCCAGACATTGGAACAGCCCTGCCTATTTTGAAGGCCATCCTTTTATGACCGGGGCGGCGGCGGAATATTTAAAAAGCCAGGGCGCCGTTCTTGTAGGGATTGATAGTCATAATATTGACGACACAAGGGGGCGCACACGCCCGGTGCATACAATATTATTGGGCGCGGAGATTCTGATTATCGAGCATATGGCCCATCTGGATCAGCTGCCTTTGGATCAGGATTTTATCTTTACGGCTGCGCCCCCTAAAATAGAGGGCATGGGCACATTTCCCGTGCGCGCCTTTGCCAGGCTGACGGACTAGTCCGTAGGTTTAATCTTCTATCGCGTATGTGATTGAAACGGTAACAGAAAGTGTCTGTTCGCCGCCTTCGACCGGGGCGCTTTCATCGGCCATGCCGCCCATTGAGGCCCGCATCATCATAGGCTGCGGCGGGCGAAAACCCTGAGAGCTTTCGCTCATCTGAACAATACGGCCAAGGCGCACGCCGGCCGCCAGAGCCATTTCCTCGGCTTTGCGGCGGGCGGATTTCACGGCTTCGCGGCGGGCTTCGGATTTAGCCCCTTCGGCGTCTTTGATACCGAAATTAATGCCGTTAATATTATTGGCGCCGGCTTTGACCAGAGCGTCAATCATATCGCCCACTGAGCTGATATCTTCGCTGCGGGCGGAAACCGTATTGCGGGCTTCGTAGCCCACAATGCGCTGTTCCCGGGTTGTTTTGGAATAATCATAGCGCGGGTTCAGAGAGAGCTGTGACGTCTGGATATGGCGGCGCAGAATGCCTGCGGCCAGCAAAGCGTCAATCGTGGCGTTCATTTGCCGGTTATTATCGGATAGCGCTTCTTGCGCTGTGGAGGCCTGAGTGACCACGCCGGTGGATACGGTGGCGATATCCGGGGCCTGATAGCTGTTACCCGTGCCGGAAACGGTGATTTTACCGATATGGTCTTCGTGGCTGTGAGCTGGTGTGGCAGTCATGAGCAGGGCTCCGGCTAGGATGGGGAAAAAGGCTTTCATAGGACATCTCCTTGGCTGTCAAAATGACATAAGCGATAGACCATCACAAGGCCAGCCGCAGCCGCAGTTAAATTTTCGTCAGAAAAGGCTTTGCATGTGGTAAAATCGCAGGCTATACAGCGCGCCGATGACCAAGTGGGGGGATAGCTCAATTTGGTTAGAGCCCCCCGCTCATAACGGGGTGGT
>JAHDGM010000012.1 GCA_020627655.1 Hellea sp. | reverse complement strand
TATAGGGTGGTCTGATTTCGGCCACATCTGCGAGGGCCGCTACTCCCGGATTATAGACTGCGGTCAGCACTTTAAGCCCTTGTCTTACGATTGCACGGTTGAGCTGATTTAAAGGCACGACATCGCATATGGTGCCAAGAGCTGTTAGGCCCAAATATTCGATAAGATTTGGGACGTCGCCCCACCCCCTTCTTTTCATTTCGCGGTTGAGGCCGGCTAGAACCATAAAAGTCACGCCCGCCGCGGCTAAAAATCCCAAGCCTGATTCGTCATCAGGTCTGTTTGGGTTTACGAGTGCTTTGCAAGGCGGGAAATTATTGTCCATCAGGTGGTGATCTATAACAACGATATCTAGGCCCAAACCTTCGGCCGCGCGCAAGGCAGAATAAGCCGCAGCGCCGCAATCGACAGTAATCACAAGATCGGCGCCCCTTTCTTTCAGTTTCTGGAAGGCTTCTTCTGAAGGGCCATAACCCTCGCGTATCCGGTCTGGAACATAATAGTCAAAGTCATGACCATAAAACTTGCCCCAGCGAATTAACTGGGCGGCTGATGTGGCGCCGTCCACATCGTAATCAGCAAAAATTGCTATATTTTTCTTGCCTTCAATGGCTTGGATGATGGTCTCAACGGCAATGTCCATGTCCTTCAATGATGAAGGGTCCGGCATATAGGATTTGATTTTTGGATCCAGAAAATCCCGCGCAGCATCAGGTTCGATTTTTCGGCCTGCTAATAGCGTGGCCGTTAAACGGTCCAACCTTAGGTGATTAATATACGGGTCAAGATTAGTGTCTGGATCACTTCGTAATACCCAGCGACGTCCACGGGCAGAATGTTCAACGCCTAGAAGGTTATCCCGCATTGTCGAGATAGGTTCTTATATTTCGGGCTGCTTGCCGTATGCGTTGTTCATTTTCAACGAGTGCAATGCGCACATAGCCTTCACCGCTTTCGCCAAATCCAACACCTGGAGAGACCGCCGCGCTTGCGTTTAGCATGAGCTGTTTCGCAAATTCCAACGATCCCAAGTGGCGCATTTTTTCAGGCAGTGGTGCCCAGACAAACATAGACGCGTCAGGGCTAGGAATATCCCAGCCAGCGCGACCAAAGGCTTCTACCATAACATCGCGGCGCTTTTTATAGACTTCGCGCGCTTCAGCAACGCAGTCTTGAGGGCCATCCAGCGCTGCACAAGCTGCAACCTGAATAGGCGTGAAAGCTCCGTAATCCAAATATGACTTTACGCGCGCTAATGCTGCGATAAGCTCTTTCGATCCTACGGCAAAGCCCATGCGCCATCCAGCCATGGAGTATGTCTTTGATAAGGATATTGTTTCTACCGCAACATCTTTGGCGCCTTCGACTTGAAATATGGAAGGAGGTTTGTCGCCGAAGTATATTTCTGAATAAGCAAGATCTGATAATACTATGATATCATGGGCCTTTGCTATGGCTACGACTTCTTCATAAAATGATAAATCAGCTGTATGGCCAGTGGGGTTTGAAGGAAAACACACAACAATGGCCATGGGTGGTTTATCGGCTCTGGCTAAGGTGTCTTTCACGCCGGCAAGATACTCATCAGCTGTGATGGCGGAAATAGGTTGAATTTTAGCGCCTGCAATAATGAAACCATAGGCATGTAAAGGATAAGACGGGTCAGGAGCGTATATTACGTCACCCGGCGCAGTGATGGCCTGAGCTAGGTTTGCAAAACCTTCTTTAGACCCAATTGTAGCGATGATTTCGTTTTCAGGGTCAAGTTCAACATTAAAACGGCGCTTATAGTATCGCGCGCAAGCTTTCCTTAAGCCCATAATGCCTCGAGATACAGAATACCCTGTAGTCCTGGGTTTCTGTACTGTTTCGATAAGCTTATCAATTACATGTTGTGGTGTGGGCAGATCTGGATTGCCAAACCCAAAGTCAATAATATCCTGTCCGTCTTTTCTAAGTTCCGCTTTCAACTTATTAACCTCGGCAAATACGTATGGCGGCAGTCGCTTGATGCGATAGAAGTCTGTATTAATGCTCATGGTTTAGTCTTGAAGATTAGGCGGATCATCGAGCTTATACTCTTTGACTTTTGCTGTGAGGGTTTGGATCTCTCGTTCGATTTCGGCATCAGATTGAAAGGAATCCATACCTTGTGGCGGAACTGAAAATCCGTCTCTTACTGCTATAAGTTCCTTAGCGGCATTGTCCCAGGCAACATCGCTCCGAATATCGGTTGGAGCCTGCGGGGCATTCGCAGCTAGGGGATAATCACCGACATTAGCCGACTCGTCACGAAATTCAGGAAGATTGATCTCTGGAACTTTGACAGTATTGCAGGCCGACAACGCAACCAAGGTTGCTAAGAAACTTATATTTCTAAATATATTGTACACAGGACTCACTTTGATAACTGACCCTTTATATGCGTCAATTTTATGACAGGGTCACGCTAAAAAATCATGGAAAGACTGGTAAAACGTTCAGTCCTAATGTTTCGTCCCAACCTTGTGTCACATTATAGTTTTGAACAGCTTGTCCTGACGAGCCTTTTGTTAGATTATCGATAACGGCAATGATTATCATACGGCCCTCAGAGCGGTCCTCAAATAATCCGATAGCGCACCGATTGCTGCCCCGAATATGGCGGGTTTGCGGAACTTCATCCAATATTTGAATAAATGGTTCGTTTTTGTAACGATCTTTATAAGCGGATTTCACCCTATCAGCCGTGACGTCCTTGTTAAGCTGAACATAACAGGTTGTAATCATGCCGCGGTTCATGGGAAGGAGATGCGGCGTAAAACTGACCTTTGTCGATTGGCTGGATACTATTTCAAGCATTTGATCGATTTCAGGCGCATGACGATGAGCACCCACTGCATAGGCGTGAGCTCCGTCTGTTACCTCAGAGTAGATGAGGTTTTCGCTGACCTTGCGCCCTGCTCCGGTTACGCCAGATTTAGCATCTATTATTATAGATGAAAGGTTAAATAGACCTGCTTCCACCCCAGGCAGAAGTGACAAAAGACTACATGTGGGGTAACAGCCAGGACAAGCGACAAGGCTGGCTCCTACGAGTTCTTTACGGGCAAACTCTGTCAATCCATATATGGCATCGTCCAGTAAATCAGTGAAAGCGTGTGGCCTGCCATATGTGGCTTCGTATAATACAGGGTCTCTGAGACGGAAATCTGCTGAAAGATCAATGACGGTATCAACTTTATCTTTTATTTGAGCGATCGTTTCCTGGCTTGCTCCGTGAGGAAGGCAGGCAAATACGCCGTCAATCTCATTCCAGTTGACGTCCTCCCATAATTGTAGATCCGGAAGCCCCAATCCGGCAAAGTTAGGATAGGTATCCGCCAGAGCCTGACCCGCGCGGCTATGACCAGTGAGAGCTGTCAGGTTTAGCTGTGGATGGCCTTTGACTAAACGAATAGCTTCAGCACCCGTATAGCCTGAAGCTCCTAATATAGCGATGTTATGCGGGCTGGGCATATTTCCAATCTTTCAACAAAAAAAGGCGCTTCGAAACGAAGCGCCTTGATAAATAGAATAAAAAGTATTCTGTATTCTTAACGCTTCGAGAATTGGAAGCTCTTACGGGCTTTCGCTTTACCGTATTTCTTACGCTCAACAACACGAGAGTCGCGTGTCAGGAAGCCAGCGGCTTTGAGAGGGCCACGCAGTGCAGGCTCGTAATATGTTAAGGCTTTTGAAATTCCGTGCTTCACCGCACCGGCTTGTCCAGACAGTCCGCCACCTTTAACAGTTGCGATTACGTCATATTGATCAAGACGTTCAGCGACTTCAAATGGCTGACGAATGATAAGGCGCAGAACGGGACGTGCGAAATAGGTTTCCTGATCTCGGCCATTGACGGTGATCTTACCAGAACCTGGTTTAACCCATACACGCGCGATAGAGTTTTTCCGCTTCCCTGTTGCGTAGGAGCGGCCCTGTTCGTCAATCTTGGGTTCCCGGATAACGACTTGCTCGGCGGCGTTTTCTGTTGCCGCGCTACCGTCCATTACGGATTTCAAGTCTTCAAGTGTATTAGTATCAGACATGATTAGTTCTCTTTCACATTTTTAGGGCTCATGGACTTGAAGTCGATGACTTCAGGGCTTTGAGCTTCATGTGGATGATCTGTCCCGGCGTAAACGCGCAAATTTGACAGCTGCTTACGTGCCAGAGGACTTTCTTTTGGAAGCATACGCTGTACGGCTTTCTTCATGACCCGCTCTGGAAAACGGCCGTCCAGAATTTTATCGGCGGAGCGTTCTTTAAGTCCTCCAGGATAACCTGTATGCCAGTAGTATACTTTATCTGTGCGTTTCTTGCCGGTTAGGGCAACTTTTTCCGCATTAATGACAATTACATTGTCACCACAATCGATGTGCGGTGTATAATCAGGACGATGTTTACCGCGAAGACGCATGGCGATAAAAGTCGCAAGACGACCTAGGACGACGTTTTCCGCGTCAACGATAATCCACTTCTTTTCGACCTCTGCAGTCTTTAGGAATTTGGTTGCTTTCATTTTAGCCTCTAATATAGAGCATAGCTCTGTAACTTGGATGTGGGCGTGTAAGTCCCTGTTGTCATGATGTCAAGCCTGATATTTTAGACCTTTTATAAATATACAAATGAAAACAATGGGTTATAAAGGCGGTAATATTTTACCGTAAAAATAGGTGATAAATCTATAGCGGAGCACCAAATATCCCCATACTGACAGTTTATGCGCCTTACAATAACTCTTCTATCATCTGTTTTAGCACTATCAGCCTGCTCTAAAGATCCCACAGTTAGTGACGGAGGCGTTATTGAAGCAACTAATGTTATTACGGCAGTTGCAACATCAGAACTTAATCCGCCCTCCAGAGTTATAAAAGCTAGCGTCAGCCCAAAAGAATTCACCAACTGGTTAGGACATATTCTTTTGCTGACAGAAGACGGGCAGATTTTATCCAGCAATACGGGCTTTGGCTCTATATCACAGATTGCCGACTCCGGTTTTAAGGATGTTCAGGGCTTGGCGCGGGGAGATAAACCGTCCATCGTTCTTGGTTTGACCAATGATGGCAAACTTAAGGCTTTCATTGATGATAATAATGAAAAATTCAAACCCCTGCCCGTAGTTGAAAATGTCGGTGATCTAGCGAGTTTTTGCTCAGCTGAATTGCCTGCAACAGATTACGTTTATGCCCGAAATTTTTCAGGAGAAGTTTTAAAACTGAATATTAAGCTACCAGCTTCAGGAGCTTTGTCTGTAACTAAATCTGACGTTGTCGGAAAAGGCAGTATGGCTTGCGCCCTCAATAAATCAGAACAGCTTTATATGTTAAATGAAAAAAGCAAATTGGCTGTTCTTAGTGGAAATGATAATTTTGGTGGGTTTTCGCAAACTATGAATGGCATGAGCCCCATCGAGACGGATGCCGGTACAGCGTTTTTAATTACCCGCTCGGGACAAGATGGTGCATTTGTGGTGCAAGGCGATCAACTTTTGCGCCTTAAAATAGAAGCGGGTCTTAGCATTTACGGCATAGAAAATCCAAGTTGGATCTGGGCGACTAGCGCTTCCATGGGCAATACTTTCAATAAAGGACTTATACTTGTGGGCGATAAAGATTCTAATCGAATCGTTATGATTTCAAATGAGTATCTTCTGGGACAGCTTGAAGAAATCTCCGCTCAATAACCCAGGCGAGCACTGCGCCATACTCCTATAGCACCCAAAAATACAAAGATGGCCAGAAACTGGTGAAGTAATGCGAGTTTAAGGGGGGCAGCCATTAGCAGAGTCCAAATGCCTAAACCTGCTTGCACGAAAATAAGTATCAAAAGCATTGTTGCTCGCGGCTTGAGCTTGGCTATGCCCCTAACGCGAAGCCAGTATATCACAGCTACAAGCATGACAGCATAAGCCAACATCCGGTGATTAAACTGTATGGCCGCAATGTTTTCCCCAAAATTGCGCCAAAAAGGACTTAAGGCAGTATAGCCTTCTGGAACAAAGTTCCCGTCCATTAACGGCCAGGTATTATACGTTTTACCAGCATGTGTACCGGCGACCAGCGCGCCGGCAATAATCTGCAAGAACACAAGTAGGGCTAAACTAAATCCCAACAATGGGTGAGCAGGTCGTTCTGTGTGATAACTCCAACCATCTTTTTGGTCTTTATAAGTCCAGTACAGTAGGCCTAAAATGATAAATGCCATACCTAAATGAGTTGCAAGACGGTATTGGCTTACATCGACACGGTCATTGACCAGTCCGCTTGCGACCATCCACCAGCCAATAGCACCCTGTATCCCTATTAGAAGTAAAATTACAAAGAAACGAAACGTACGTCCTTTGGGTAGCTGCCGTTTGAGTAGGAAAAAGAAAAAAGGCAATGCAAATGCGAGTCCGATAATGCGACCGAGCTGCCTATGTCCCCATTCCATGAAGTATATAAATTCAAATTCTTTCAAGCTCATATCAGGATGTTCTGCCAGAAATTCGGGAATTTGCTTGTACTTCTCAAACTCAGAAATCCAATCGGATTGCGATAATGGGGGTATGGCTCCACTTATAGGGCGCCATTCTGTAATTGAGAGGCCTGAATTGGTTAGCCGAGTAGCGCCGCCTAAAACTATCATGCTGATAACCAAAATTATCATCAAGAATAGCCACCTTGTTATGTTTTTTGATGGCCGAAGTGATGATCGTGGAGACATAAGGCAGACCTAAATTTAATGGTCGGAGTGATTGGATTCGAACCAACGACCTCTCGTCCCCCAGACGAGTGCGCTACCGGACTGCGCCACACTCCGAACCATTAATGTGCGCGGCTGTATAGGGGCTCGAAAGAATATTGGCAATGATTAAAGGCGGGTTGTTAGGGGTATTACGACGCCACATCGCGAGAAAATTCACCCCATCGGTCGCGAAGCTTAATTAATCGTTGCAAATGAGCTTCAAGGTCATGCCTGTCCTGCTCACTAAGGCCTTTTTCTACAACTGTGGTGACGTAGGCAGGTTCTGTATTCTCCGCATCTTCAGCCACGGGTTCCACAGGCGCAATGTTTTCCGGGAAAAAGGCTTCATCCGTAAACTCATCAGCTTCATTATCCATTGATTGAGCTTGCGTAGCCTTAGTTTTAGGTGTGTCAGAGGCCCGAATACGCTCAGGAACCAAAACAGTATCTTTAACATCTTTGGGAATTGCAGCTTTTTCGACTGACCTGCCCAAGGTAACAACACTGCTGATGCCTTTGGATCGGATGAGCTTTTGTACATCTTTAATGGGGTGACGTTCATCGTGGAGCAGAACTTTAATGCCCCGCAAAAATTCGATGTCTTCAGGGCGGTAGAAGCGTCGTCCGCCGCCTCGTTTTATAGGTTTGAAATTCGGAAATTTAGATTCCCAGAACCTAAGAACATGCGGTTGAAGGTCGAGTTCTTCGGCCGCTTCACTGATCGTTCTAAATGCACGCGTTGTTTTAGCTTGCATGCCAGTCCTTTTTCATGCCCCTATTGACTGAGTGCTGAATCTACTCGCTCTCGCATGACTTGCGAAGGCTTAAAGGTCAGTACACGCCGCGAAGTAATGGGGACTTCTTCGCCAGTTTTCGGGTTACGTCCGATTCGCTCATTCTTATCACGAAGTGAGAAAGTGCCAAAGCCTGCGAGTTTGACCGTCTCGCCGCGTATAAGAGCGTCGATAATCTGATCAATTACAGCTTCTACTAGAGCTGCGCTCTCTGTGCGTGAGAGACCTATTTCCCGATATAGAGCTTCTGCTAAATCAGCTCTGGTTACTGTGCCGACACTCATTGAAATCCCCTCGGCTGGCTATAAGGGAATTAACCTAAAGTTTTCAACAGGTAAACTGAAAAAGCGCTAAAAAATGCACAAGATCAATTTAAAGGCGTAATAGTGAAGCTCCCCACGTAAAACCACCTCCAAAAGCCTCTAGCATAACGAGATCCCCAGGTTTGATTCGCCCGTCCTTAACAGCGGTATCAAAAGCAAGCGGAACTGAGGCCGCGGATGTATTGGCGTGTTGCGCTACTGTTGAAATAACCTGATCCGGGCGTAATTTAAGCTGTCGCGCAACCCCATCTAAAATACGTTGATTAGCTTGGTGAGGCACAAACCAATCAACATCTGATGGCTTAATGCCTATTTGAGCGGCACATTCCTTCATGGCGATTGCAATGTCTTTCACGGCATGGCGGAATACTTGATTACCGACCATACGGACATGACCAACGGTTTGAGTACGTGATGGGCCGCCGTCAACCATAAGCAAGTCGCAATATCTGCCATCAGAGCGTATAAAATTACTGATTATACCGCGCTCAGATGTTTCCGATCGGCCTAGTAACATGGCTCCCGCGCCATCACCGAATAGTACGCAGGTTGAGCGATCATCCCAATCAAGTATTCTGGAAAATGTTTCGGCTCCAATGACGAGAATATGTTTATAGGGACCTGCTTTGATCATAGCGTCCGCAATGTGCAGTGCATAAATAAAGCCACTGCAAACGGCCTGGATGTCAAACGCAGCGCCGTGTTGCATGCCGAGCTTTTCTTGGATAATCGTTGCAGTTGACGGAAAAGTCAGGTCCGGTGTGGTCGTCGCAACTATGATTAAATCGACATTTTCAATCGTAAGACCAGCGTGTTCAATGGCTGCTTTTGCAGCGTGGGTACCGAGATCAGATGTGAATTCATCGGCTGCTGCTATGTGTCTTTGGCAAATGCCAGATCGTTCGCGAATCCACTCGTCTGACGTGTCAACCGTTTTGGCTAACTCGTGATTTGTAAGGATTTTGTCTGGTAGATAACCGCCAACGCCTAAAACAACGCTTCGTATTTCACTCATGTGATAAATCCAATATTATCGTCTTCGATATGTAGTTCGGTTAATGTACGCTCTAATTCGATTAGGAATTCGCTTTCAGCTAACTCAACTGCGATGCTCACGGCATTAGCAAAACCAAGTGCGTCGGTTCCTCCGTGACTTTTCACAATAATACCGTTCAAACCGAGAAATACACCGCCATTTGCACGCCTAGGATCAAGACGTTTCTGTAGTTTGCGATAACCGAAATAATTCAGCGCCGAGGTAAACTTTGACCAAACAGATTCCGTAAGCGTTTCCTTGAAAAATTTGGAAATAAGCTTGGCCGTACCTTCCGCTGTTTTAAGCGCTACATTGCCCGTAAATCCGTCAGTGACGATCACGTCGACATTACCAAAGGAAATGTCATTACCTTCGACATATCCCTGATAATTTAATCCTAGCTCGCTACTGGATAGTCTTTCATGAGCAGCTTTGATGACAGCATTACCTTTTAGTTCTTCTGTACCAACATTTAATAGGCCAATACTTGGAGATTTTTTGTGAAAAATAGCCCGATAATAAGCTTCGCCCATAACGGCAAATTCAGTGAGCTGTGCTGCATCGCATTCAATATTTGCACCAACATCCAGGACAACGCCCATACCTTCCGGACGTGGCCATATGGCTGCAATAGCAGGTCGCTGGACTCCAGCCTGCATTCGCAATTGCAGTTTTGAAATTGCCATCAAGGCACCGGTGTTACCGGCAGAAATGCCTACAATAGCTTCTTTGCTTTTAACAGACTCAACCGCGTTCCACATACTGGAGCCTTTGCCGCGCCTAAGAGCTTGGGAAGGCTTGGCGTTCATTTCTATGGTTTTATCTGTGTGAATGACTTTTGAACAGGCTCTTGCCCGCGGGCATTTACTAAGGAGTTCGTCAATTGCAGATTGCTTTCCGTGAATGAGGAACTTTACATTATGGCCCTGCCCTTGAGTTTTCAGATAATGCTCTAGGCCATTAATGACGATGTCCGGTGCATGGTCACCGCCCATAGCGTCTATCGAGAGTATGTAGGATTTACTCATAAAGGGTCCGAGGCTCGTTTGCTCCGCTATAGAGCATTGATATGGCTGTGCCTATAGCCGTGTCATTTATTCTTTGAATTCAGGGAAGTTAAATGGTGCCTGTGTCAGATCGTGCAGGTTTTTATCTTGTAAATCGTTTTTTAAGGCAGCTACATAGGCTGATAGCCGGCTCATAAAGTTTTTAGACGCTGTTTTTACTGCGCCACTACCTATCACCTCTGAAATTGCAAATGAAGAATCAGCACTGCTTTCGAAACTTTCGCCGTATTCTTTTAGGCGGGCATAAAACAAACCAACCATGGGTTTAATGCGTCGTTTAACGCCCGAGTCCGTTAATCCTTCTTCTCGAAGCGCTATGTCTAAATCCTCTACAAACACATCAAAGAGCCCTTGCGACAAATGCTGTCCATTTGGGCCTTCTTTCGATAATGTCCACATGAATGCAGATAGATGTATCGTTAACAATTCCAACCGGCCATCATAACTATCCGGTATTTTATCGACTCCAAAAAAGACCGGGTTTCGTGACTGCCGCATCAATTGGGCATATATTTCGTTCGCATCCTGACTTACCGAGGGCTTTCGCTGAAACACACGCTGAAAAAAAGACATTAGGCGCTCCATTAAATTTACACATCAGGTCTTGCGCTGAACTTCGGCATTGGTTAGTGCATTCCGCATCAACTTACAAACAAAGTCTTCTATGTTGAAATCTTCATCTAAAGCGATTTGCTTAATTTTAGCTGGCCTTACTTTGACGGCCTGCAATCCTACATTACGTACTCACGGCTATATTGCGACAAAAGATAAGCCGCAAGAAGTTGAAAGCGGAACAGACACTAAGGCAAGTGTTTTAGCCAGACTTGGTAATCCTTCTGTTGAAGGTACGTTTGATGAAGCTCTCGAAACGGATACATGGTATTACATGACAGCTGTACGTCAGCGATTTGCCTATCTGCGCCCGCTTATTGAAGAGCGTACAATTACCGCGATTTCGTTTAACGAAGACGGCCAAGTCGTAAAAGTCGCTGAGTATGGCATCGAAGACGGACAATATGTGAATTATGTTGACCGCAAGACACCGACACGCGGACGCGAACTTTCAGTATTAGAACAGGTTTTTGGAACGCTAGGACGCCTACCTACCGATAGGATTGGCGGACAGCAAGATGTCCCGGGGGGGAGCGGTGGACCTGGTGGCCGATAGGGGCTGCGAGATACACCGAACAGAAAACCCGGAAGTGCATCTTCCGGGTTTTTTTTTGATTAAAAGTGTTTATATCCTTTTTGGGATATATGTATTTGCTTTCCGTATTTATCAAGCAATTGTAAACCTCTGCCGTCATGACAATGACCAATACGAATAAGAGGACATTGCAAATCCTTTGATGCTACTAAAATGGCTTCCCGGCTCGCTTTGGGGGCTGTGAAAACAATTTCATAATCGTCCCCGCCGGTTAGAAGGTGGTTAGACAGATCAGGATTTTGATCAAAAGCAGCTAACGCCTCATCATCAAAAGGGATTTGAGCTTGCTCCAAAGTTATCCTAATGCTGCTGGCAGTAGCTATATGTTCCGTGTCAGCTAATAATCCATCCGATATATCTGCAGAGGCTGTCGCAAATTCGCGTAAGATAGTTCTCATGCATAGCCTGGGGTTTGGACAATAATAGTGATTTATCAGTTTTTTCTTATAAGTTTCTGAAAAGTTTTTGAATTTCATATTCTTTGTTGCGAGCTGTAAGCCGAGATAACCCTGGCCGATCGATCCGGTAACCCAGACGTCATCACCTTCCTTTGCTCCGCTTCGCAAAATAGACTTTCCAGTTGGAATTAATCCAATCAAGGTTGCTGAAACAACTAAAGGTCCATCCGTAGTAACAGTGTCGCCCCCCCAGAGAGTTAGGCCAAATTTCTTCTGGTCTATTGCAAGGCCTTTAGAAAAGGCTTGAAGTTCAGAAATCGGAACAGATTTCGGCCATGCAATTGATAACAAATAACCAATAGGCTTAGCGGCTTTGGCTGCCAAGTCTGACAAATTTGTTCGCAAGAGGCGTTGCGCTATTTTTGAACCATACTCGCCCGTAGGAAAGTGCACGCCTTCAACAAGGCAATCTTTTGTGATAACTAGGTTAAATCCCGGCGGCGGTGTAAAGTGAGCTGCATCATCTAACAAGCCCTTACCTTCTGGTCCAGCTAGCGGGACTAAATAATCGGCAATCGCATCGAATTCGTTCAAACTGCCGATCCCGTTAGACCAAATTCGGCAGCTCTGATTTTCTTTGCATAAGCATCAAGAGCTCCGTTTACGAAAGCGGGTTCTGATTGTTCGAAAAAGTCAGCAGCGATAGAAACATACTCATCAATGATCACGAGCGCGGGTATATCAGGCCGCCGGGAAATTTCGTAACAGCCGGCGCGCATAATGGCTCGCAACGTCATATCAAGTCGTTTTAAAGACCACTTTTCTGAAAGATGTTCAGCTATGTCTTTATCGATATTGCTTTGAAATTGAACAACACCTTTGACAATGTCTTCAAAAAAATTAGCATCTACCTTGCTAGGTTTTTCATCATCAGTTGACGGGAACCTAAAATCAATAAACTCACTAATGACGGAATTAATAGGGGTCCCTCCTACATCCATTTGATAAAGGGCTTGCACGGCCGCCATTCGTGCACGGCTGCGCCGTTTGTGATGATTGTTTTCCATTATGCGCTTAGCTCTTTGCGCATCTTTATCATTTTCAAGACAGCATCAGCGGCGAAACCGCCTTTATTCTTTTTAGTTTTATCGGCTCGGGCCCATGCCTGATCTTCATTTTCTACAGTAATTATACCGTTACCAATAGCCAATTGATGGTTGACGGCAAGGTCCATGATTGCTCGGGCTGACTCTTCGCAAACATAATCATAATGCGTTGTCTCTCCGCGGATTACGCAGCCAAGCGCCACATACCCATCAAATCCGGCATCGGAGGCCTGAGCATAAGAAATAACATGTGGGATTTCGAGGGCGCCCGGCACATTGACTTTTGTTATTTCCACGCCGGGTTGTTGCAAGACTTCAAGGGCTCCTTCCAGCAAAGCATCAGAAATGGCCTCGTAATAACGGGCTTCAATGATTAGAATTTTAGTCATATCTGTTGCGCTAGCCGTAATGTTTAGGCGGGACAATACCGGCCAGTTCAATATTATAAGCTTCAAGGCCAATAAGTTTCGGGACGGAGTGTGTAATCAAACGCATTTTACGTACCTTTTGATCCACTAATATTTGTGCTCCAACGCCATATTCTCTGATATTATGCTCTTTACGGTCCGTCCGGTTTGACGCGCCGAGTCGTTCTAATAAAGTATCAATACTACCTTCTCGTATCAGGACGAGCACCGCGTGGCCTTCATATTCTGATAATTGGTGCATTGCATGCCAGATCATGCCGGATCGAGGGCTGTTCTCGTGGAGAATGTCTCCCGCAAAATCAATCTTATGCACCCGAACAAGGCTCTCTTTGCCCGGAATCGGTTCGCCTTTTGACAAGGCTACATGTTCCAAATTGTCCAGATAATTTCTATATACGTGAATATTGAATTCATGATTGGCTTGATCGGTAAAAGACGAGGAGGCCACATGTTTCACAAAGTGATCTTTTTGCATCCGATACGCAACAAGGTCCTCAATAGTCCCTATTTTCAGGCCGTGAAACTGAGCGAACTTTACCAAATCCGGAAGACGGGCCATGGTTCCATCATCATTCATAATCTCGCAAATTACGGCTGACGGGTTCAGCCCAGCCATGCGCGAAATATCGACGGAAGCTTCGGTGTGTCCGGTCCGAACAAGCACGCCTCCATCTCGAGCTATGATAGGAAACATATGTCCGGGAGAAACAATATCGTGTTCAGTGCTATCAGGATCGATAGCCACTTGTATGGTTCTTGATCTATCTCCGGCGCTGATACCTGTTGTAATACCGTCACGGGCCTCAATTGATTGAGTAAAGGCCGTTTCAAATCGAGAACGATTTTCAGCAGACATATTTTTAAGCCCTAATGCATCTGCGCGAGATTTTTCAAGCGCCAGGCAAATCAGACCTCGGCCAAAACGGGCCATGAAATTGACCGCATCAGGTGTTGCAAACTGAGCCGGTATGATCAAATCACCTTCATTTTCCCGGTTTTCTGCATCCACAAGGATATACATGCGGCCGTTACGGGCATCTTCTATGATTTCCTCAGGAGTGGAGAGGTTATAGACGTCCTCTTTGGAAACTTTGTTGAGTTCGGGCATTTCAAGCTTTCATATGACTTAGATACCGGGCCACATAGCGCGCAATGAGATCGATTTCCAGATTTACTTTGTCCCCAATCTGTAAATCCCCAAGTGTGGTAACTTCCGCCGTATGCGGGATTACATTGACTTCAAACCAATCATCGCCAACCATATTGACGGTTAAGGACACGCCGTCGACACAAATCGATCCTTTTGGCGCAACAGCTGGAACAATTTCACTGGGCATGTGGAACCTAAGGCGTTTCGATCCGGCAATATTTTCAATCTCGAGAACTTCGCCCGTGACATCAACATGTCCTGTAACCAGATGTCCGCCTAGCTCATCCTTTGCGGTCATAGCACGTTCTAAGTTTACCTGTGTACCTTTCTCCCACGAACCCATAGTGGTTTTGGAAAGACTTTCATCGGAAACATCAAAGCTATACCAACATTTATACTGGCCCGTGAGGCTGCCCTTTTTGACAACGGTCATGCAAGCCCCGGAATGGGAAATAGACGCACCAATATCGATCCCGTCCTGGTCATATTGACAATGTATGGTCATGCGCGTGTCGCCCCACTCGCTACCAGATCCCCGGGAGATATCTGTTATGACGCCAATATCCGTAATAATGCCTGTAAACATTACTCTACCCGTTCAAGAATGTCGTAACTATCCTGCTCAATCATCATATGAGAGCTTCTTGCATACCGGGGTAAATTGTCCAATGCCTGAAAATTCATATCGCCTATGCAGTTTCGGCCATCTCCGCCTATGATAACAGGGGCGCGAAACCAGTGTATTTGATCAACGAGGCCGGTTTTCAAAAAAGCCCCCGCCAATGTTCCGCCGCCTTCGATGAGTAAGCTGGATACAGCGTGTTTACTCATTACCTCTAAGCTCTCATTTAAGTCCAAACCATCTGCGTGACTAATTTGAAATACTCTAATTTCGAGTTTTTTCAGTTGCTTACATCGAGTTTCTGAACAAGAGCGGGTGAAAATCCAAACAGGTGTTTCATTGGCGCTTTGAGCTAGTTTTGAAGTTTCTGATAGCCGTAAACGGCTATCATAGATGATGCGAATAGGATCTTTGGCGCCTTTTATTCGTGCTGTTAGGCGCGGATCATCCATAATAGCCGTATTGGACCCGATTGCGATAGCATCATGCTGCGCTCTAAGCTCCCGCCCTCTTTCGCGCGAAGCATCTGAAGTAATCCATTTGGATTTGCCATTGGCTAAAGCGATTTTACCATCCAATGAGGTGGCAAGCTTTAAGGTAATTCGGGGCCGCGTCACGCCTACTCTTCTTCTTCCTTATAGACGAGTTTTTGTTCTTCAATGAAAGCTTCGAAGTCTTCGGTTGCGCGGAAATCACGATATACTGAGGCATATCTCACATAGGCTACTTTATCTAAGCCAGCTAGGCCTTCCATAACAAGCTCACCGATTTGGTCGGAAGTTATATCGGAACTGCCTTCACTTTCGAGCTGTCGAATAATACCACTAATCATTTGCTCAATACGTTCAGGTTCCACAGGGCGTTTTTGCATGGCTATCATAATTGATCTTGCCATTTTGTGACGATCAAAAGGTACACGTTGTCCTGTTTTTTTAACGACATAAAGCTCACGCAGCTGCACCCTTTCAAAGGTCGTAAAGCGGCCAGCACAAGCGTTGCAGAGCCGACGCCTACGTACCGCAGAGCCGTCTTCGGCCTGCCGACTATCTTTGACTTGTGTGTCTTCGCTATTACAAAAGGGGCAGCGCATCTGAGTTAGTCAGCTTCAATTTTACCGCCAAGCATACGGCGCAGCGTACCATCTTTGTAAACAAAGACATGTTTTAAGGCACCTGCCACATGCAAGATGATAGCTAAGATCATAATCTTAGCGAGAGCTCCGTGCATTTGGTGACCTAATTTAGCGAGATCAGCATTTATTGGAACTGCCTGCCCGTCAACATAATTCGGAGCTACTAATTCCATACCAAATAACGGCAATCCATGTCCGCCTAAACCGGATAACATCATCCCGGATATTGGGAAAAGAATTGTCCCAATGAGCAAAACCCAATGAACGATTTTTGACAAAGTCACTTCCCATGCTTTGGCTTTACCGAGAGGTTTTGGAAACCCGTTTTTCAAGCGCCAGATAACGCGGATCAATATAATGGCAAATATAAGAATTCCGATGGATTTATGAATGTCATACAAAGAGTAGACTTCATTTTCTTCCATATATGTACCAACAACCAGCAAGCCGATTATGATCAAGGCAACTGTCCAATGCAAAATCACGGTCAGTTTTGAAAACTTCTGCTTAGTATCAGCGCTCATTTCAGGCTCCATTTGTTTCGAAGCCCACACTATAAGAATCTTCTTTTAGAGAACAAGAGCCTATTAAGCTTGGAAAACTAGCTATAAATTGGAAATCTTGCAGTTAGCGCTTTCACCTCTTCACGAACAGCTGCCTCTACTGCCGGATCGCCTTTTGGATTATCGACTAGCGCGTCCAAAACGCGTGCCATTAACAGGCCGATTTGTCTAAATTCAGCGGGTCCAAAGCCGCGAGTTGTTCCGGCAGGTGATCCTACACGAATGCCAGATGTAACCGTGAACTTCTCTTTATCAAAAGGGATGCCGTTTTTGTTGCATGTAATATAGGCTCGGCCTAACGCTTTTTCCGCCGCATTGCCTTTTACGCCTTTTGGTGAAAGATCGATCAGTGCAAGATGTGTATCTGTGCCGCCAGAAACTACGGCATAGCCTGCCTCAACTAGGGCGCCTGACATGGCCTTGCAGTTATCAATTACAAGCTGGCTATAAGCTTTAAACTCAGGTTTGAGGGCATCCCCAAAAGCGACAGCTTTTGCCGCAATGACGTGCATAAGCGGGCCGCCTTGCAGGCCTGGAAAAACAGCAGAATTGATCTTTTTGGCAATTGTCTCATCATTTGTAAGGATCATTCCGCCTCTTGGCCCTCGTAGAGTTTTATGTGTCGTCGTGGTTGCGACATGAGCGTGTGGGAATGGACTAGGATGTGTTCCGCCGGCAACCAGTCCAGCAAAGTGAGCCATGTCGACATGTAAATAGGCCCCCACTTTATCGGCTATTTCCCGGAAACGCGCAAAGTCAATCACCCTGGCATAGGCAGAACCGCCGCAGATAATAAGTTGTGGTTTATGCTCGAGTGCAAGAGCTTCTACCTGATCATAATCAATCAGATGAGTGTCCCGCGTGACACCATAAGTAATGGCGTTGAACCATTTACCGGACATATTTGGCGGCGCGCCATGTGTCAGGTGCCCACCTGAGGCAAGGTCCATACCCAAAATAGTATCTCCAGGCTTTAGCAGGGCCAAAAAGACGCCTTGATTGGCCTGTGATCCAGAATTGGGCTGGACATTGGCAAATTCGCAATCAAAGAGTTTACAGGCGCGATCAATGGCAAGATTCTCAGCAACATCCACATGCTGACACCCGCCATAATAACGCTTGCCCGGATAGCCTTCGGCATATTTATTCGTCAGAACTGATCCTTGAGCCTCTAGGACAGCTTTAGAAACAATATTCTCTGATGCGATAAGTTCAATCTCGTGTTGTTGACGGTCAAGTTCATCTTTCATACTGGCAAAAAGCTCAGGATCGCGCGCCTCTAAGCTTTGCGTAAAATAATCCGTAAGGTGAGCAAATGCACTATCACTGGCCGCTGATGTCATGACCGACTCCACTAAAATTTTCGGTGTTGGTTATTGAAAAAAGTCCTTAGTCGCAATGACTAAAACGACATTATCTGTGATTTATGCGACGTCGAGACGTTTCAGTTCAAACTCAGCCCATATACTATGCAGAGCGCTCATTAAATCATCCATCATGGCATCTGTATGGAAGGGGCTTGGAGTGAATCGCAACCGCTCTGTTCCCCGTGGTACAGTGGGATAGTTTATAGGCTGAACATAAATTCCGAACGCCTCGATCAACTGGTCTGAAATAGCTTTACACTTAACAGGATCACCGACCATTAACGGAACAATATGAGTGTCGCCGTCTATAAATGGGAAGCCGGCCTCGCGGAACCTCTGCTTTAAGGCATTAGCTCGCTCTTGATGCTGCACTCGAATGTCATTTGAAATTTTCAGTATGCGGACGCTGCGCAGTGCTCCTGCGGCCGTGCTTGGCGGAATTGATGTTGTGAATATGAAACCTGAAGCCATAGAGCGGACAGCATCTGTTATGACCTCACCTGCTGCAATATAACCGCCGATCATACCAAATGCTTTTGCGAGTGTGCCTTGAATGATATCAATACGATCCGAAAGTCCGCGCGCTTCGCAGACGCCGCCGCCACGTTTTCCATACATACCAACTGCGTGAACTTCATCTATATATGTTAAAGCGCCATATTTATCAGCAAGATCGCAAATTTCTTTAATCGGCGCGATATCGGCATCCATGGAGTAAACACTCTCAAAAGCAATCAGTTTAGGAGCGTCAGCTGGCGCTGCTTTGAGTTTGCTTTCAAGATCAACCAGATCATTATGCTTGAAAATTTGTTTTTCACAGCGGGCCCGTTGAATACCTGAAATCATCGAGGCATGATTCATTTCATCTGAGAATATGATTAGGCCCGGCAGGATTTTACTCATCACGCCCAATGTAGCTTCGTTTGCCACATAACCCGAAGTGAAAACTAAGGCTTTGTCTTTAGCGTGAAGGTCTGCGAGCTCTTTTTCCAGCTGTACATGATAATGCGTTGTTCCGGCAATATTGCGGGTGCCGCCAGATCCAGTTCCAGCTGCGTCTACGGCTGATTTTACGGCTTCAATTACGCATTCGTTTTGACCCATGCCAAGATAGTCGTTGGAACACCAGACTGTAATCTCTTTTTCGGAGTAGTCATCTTTGTACCAGATTGCTTTTGGAAAATCTCCGCGGATACGGCGAATATCCTGAAAAACACGATAGCGTCCTTCATTGCGGACATCGTCCACTGCAGCTTTAAAATATTTCGTATAGTCATGCTTCATGACCAGCCTCGTAAGCAATTTATCTTATTATAAATTAATCTAGATCAAATTTCCATTGCGTAAACGGCCCCTAAGCCACTATGACGCACGAAATTGGAGGTTTTTAGTGCCATCTTACCCTGCAACCCGATTACGCCGCTTACGTCAACATGACTGGTCTCGCAGACTCTATCGCGAATCTAACGTAACGGTAGATGATTTAATCTGGACAATCATTGTCTCAGATGGCGATAAAATGCGAGATCCTGTTGCGAGTTTACCCGGTGTTGATCGGATCAATATCGATGAACTGGTTAAAGATGCAAAACGAGCCAAAAAGCTGGGTGTTCCTGCGATTGCCATCTTCCCGCACATTAATCCGGCCCTCAAAGATGCGGTTGGGAGTGAAGCCCTTAATCCGAACGGACTCATTCCAAATGCTATTAAAGCAGTGAAGAAAGCTGTCCCAGATATTGGCGTCATCGTGGATGTGGCTCTGGACCCTTTTACAGATCACGGACATGACGGCGTTATGGAAGGAGATGAAATCATCAATGATATTACGGTGGATGCTTTATCTGACGGCGCGATTATTCTGGCTGAAGCCGGAGCTGATATCGTAGCGCCGTCTGATATGATGGACGGCAGGGTTGGTGCTATCCGGCGACGATTAGACGGCAGCGGACATCACAATGTAATGATAATGTCTTATGCCGCTTAATATGCATCAGGTTTTTATGGCCCCTACAGAGATGCAATCGGTACGTCGAGTGCCCTGAGAGGTGACAAGCGAACCTATCAAATGGATCCAGGAAATTCAGATGAAGCTATCCGCGAAGTCGGGATGGATATCGATGAAGGCGCTGATATGATTATGGTCAAGCCCGGACTGCCATATTTGGATATAATTCAAAGACTTAAAGCTGAGTTCTCATATCCGACATATGCATTTCAGGTTAGCGGAGAATGCGCAATGATCATGGCCGCTGCACAAAATGGCTGGATAGATGAAAAGCGCGTTATTTTGGAAAGCCTTCAAAGTTTAAAACGTGCCGGCTGTGACGGCGTTTTGACATATTTCGCGCCTAAGGTTGCGCAGTGGCTGTCTGAATAGGTTTCAGTCCGTCTTAGCTCAGACGCTTTAATAAGCTAGACGTATCCCACCGATTACCGCCCATAGCCTGTACATCCGCGTAATAGCCATCAACTAGTTTTGTTAGCGTGAGGTCTGCGCCAACAGCCTTAGCGGTCTTTAGCGCTATTCCCAGATCTTTGCGCATCCAATCGACAGCAAAACCAAAGTCATATTTGTCCTGAGCCATAGTTATGGCGCGATTATCCATTTGCCAACTTTGAGCCGCGCCTTTCCCGATCGCTTCAACGACGTCTGACACATCCAGTCCTGCCTTTTGCGCAAAATGAACGCCTTCAGCTAGCCCCTGTAATATTCCGGCAATGCAAATTTGATTGACCATTTTCGTGAGCTGTCCAGCCCCGCTTTCACCCATATGTTTCATGGCTTTGGCATAGGCAGACATGACAGGTTCAGCCCGTTGATAGTCCTCGTGACTACCGCCGCACATAATGGTGAGTTGACCTTTTTGGGCCCCGACTTCACCGCCAGAAATAGGAGCATCAACAAATCCGATTTCTTTATCCTGGGCTTTTATCGCGCAATTGCGAGCGCACTCTGCTGAAGCTGTTGTGTGATCTATAATCAAGCTACCATGTTTCATGTGCGGCAACGCTGCTTCTACCACGTCATAAACATCTTGATCATCCCCAACGCAAAGAATGACAAAGTCTGCTTCTGATACAGCGGTTTCAATGTTGTCAAATGCATTGCCATCATACTCTGCGGCCCATGCTTGCGCCTTATTATACGTTCTGTTCCAGACACCAACATCATAGCCTTTGGAAGCTAAATGCCCGGCCATTGGATAGCCCATAACACCCAAACCAAGAAAAGTGCATTTTATCATTGGTTTCCCTTTTGGTTTCTCGAATAATCCTTTGAATTCCTTACCTTGCATGATAGCGCTAAGATATAAAAGAGGGAAACTGAAATGGTGGCAGAAATAGCCGTCACATGGCAAATGTGGGCGACTATGGCGATCATCGCTATAGCTGTTTATCTATATTTCCGCGAACAGTTTTCTATAGAGAGTATTTCAGTCGGCATAATTGTCGTATTTTTGATATTCTTTCATTTTTTCGCGCCCGATGGTTCTGATGGACTAGATAGTAAGGGGCTGTTATCTGGATTTGCGGCTCCCGCGCTCATAGCAATTATGGCTCTATTAGTTGTTGGCCAGGGCATGTATCACACCGGGGCACTGGAAGGTCCTATAGTCCGCATCAATAGCGCACTTGAAAAACAACCCCGGCGAACACTCGGTTTAGTTTTCCTCGTAGCCTTTGCAGTTTCAATGTTTATGAATAATACGCCGGTCGTCGTCATGTTTATTCCTGTTTTGACGGCCATGGCTCTACGAATGCGCCGTAATACATCCCACCTTATGATGCCGCTCAGTTTTATCTGTATTTTGGCAGGCATGACTACTTTGATCGGATCGTCAACGAACCTGCTTGTAAATGGTGAAACAGGTGAGCAATTGAGTTTCTTCACACAGTTTAAGCCTGGCTTGATACTTGCCGCTGTAGGCGCTGTATATATTGTAATTTTTGCACCTATCTTGCTACCTGAACGAAAAACGCTTGAAAACGAACTGAGCGAGGCTGGACGTCAATATATTGCACAAATTGCTATTTCCAGTAGCCATCCACTCAATGGCGCTAGCCCTATCGCCGGGCTTTACCCTGCCCTTAAAAACGTAACAGTGCGTATGATACAGCGCGGCGAGACAAGCCTGCTGCCACCCTTTGAGGAAACTTTACAACCGGACGACATATTAATCGTAGCAGCGACACGTAAATCGCTTCGCAGCCTGTTATCCTCTGATGAGCAATATCTCAAAAGCATGCTGAACATAGCTGGATTTCATGATGGAGCATATCGTGACAATAGCTCTGACGCCATAGTTATCAGTGAAGCCGTGGTAGCACCAGGGTCACGCATGGTTGGGCGAAGTATTGAGCAGATTGGATTTCGACGAAATACAGGCTGTCTGGTCTTAGGTATACAGCGCAGAACACGCATGATCCGCAGCCGTATGCTGGATATCAGATTGGAGGCTGGTGATGTACTGCTGCTCTTTGGCTATGAAAAGAACATGCGGGATCTCCGAACTAATCGTGATTTGCTTTTGTTAGATTGGTCTACATCTGAATTGCCGGATATCCGCAAATCGATGGCAGCGCGCCTTATATTTGCAGGAACTATTTTCACAGCGGCAACCGGTCTACTGCCCATTGAAATCGCTGCTTTAACGGGCGCGATGGGTATGATTGCGACAGGATGCTTGAATATAAGACAAGCTATTCGAGCTTTGGATATGAAGATATTTTTGCTGATCGGCGCTGCTTTCACGATGAGTATTGCCCTTAAAAACACAGGTGGTGCAGACTTTTTGGCCCAACAAACCGTTGAAGCCTTTATGCCTTTTGGCAATCAAATCATGATTGCCGCTATGTTCTTGATGATCGCGCTTATGACGAACATTATCTCCAATACAGCAACAGCTTTGATTTTTGCGCCGATTGCCCTTTCAGTTAGTGAACAGGCGCAAATCGACCCTTTAGTCATGATCCTAACTGTGATCTTTGCTGCCAACTGCTCATTTGCAACACCCATTGCCTATCAAACCAACCTTTTGGTCTTGGGGCCGGGCCGTTACAAATTCAAAGACTTCGTGAAATTTGGCGGCCCTCTAGTGATAGTCATCTGGCTGACATATTCTTTGATGCTGCCCGTAATGTTTGATATCTAAATATTGTGACTCGCCCGATTGATACCCAGAAGCTTCAATTTTACATGACGATCCCTGCCCCCTGCCCCTATCTTAAGGGTCGTATGGAACGGAAGATATTTGCACAGCTCGACCCGATTATTGGTCCCTATTTGAACAACTATTTAACGCATTCAGGTTTCCGTCGATCGCAAAATGTATTGTACCGCCCTGCTTGCGAAGATTGCCAAGCCTGCCGTTCACTCAGGGTCAGCACAATAGCTTTTCAGCCGACAACATCTATGAAGCGCATTGTTCGCAAAAATAAAGATTTATCGGCCACGCTGGCACCTGCTCTGGCAACTGAGGAGCAGTTTGATTTAATGAGTCGATACCTCAAAGGGCGTCATATGGGCGGCGGGATGAGCGAAATGGATTATGCTCGCTATGAAATGATGGTCGAAGAATGCGCCGCAGAGACACAGATTGTTGAATATAGGAATTTCGACGGCAAGCTTATTGCTTGTGTTCTTATTGATGTGCTTATGGATGGTTATTCCATGGTATACAGTTTCTTTGATCCAGAAGAAAGAAAGCGAAGTCTTGGGCATTACATGATCCTTGATCACATCGAACGCTGTCAGGCCCAAGAGCAACCTTGGTTATATCTGGGATATTGGGTCAAAGAGAGTCCTAAAATGGACTACAAAGCTAAGTACCGACCTTGCCAAATTCTTGGTGTTTATGGTTGGCAGGACATGGAGAGCATAGATGAAGCGTAGAGATGTTCTGCTTGCGGGTGCAGCCTTGGCAACTGGCGGCGGTGTTACAGCTGTTTTGAGTAAGGATAAAAAGACGCCTGTAACTTCTAAATCCAATGACGCAGCCATAGGGGCGCCAAATATAATAAAAGGCATCAAGGAATTTAGAATGGCTACCTCTTGGCCTAAAGACTTTCCGGGTCTAGGAATTATGCCTCTTCGATTTGCCAAAGCGCTACATGATATGAGTGATGGTCGGTTGCAGGTAAAAGTGTTTGCAGCAGGTGAACTTGTCGGCGCTTTGCAGTGTTTTGACGCGACTTCAACCGGCGCTGCCGATATGTATCATGCCGCTGAGTATTATTGGCAAGGTAAGTCCAAGGCGTTTTCATTTTTCACAGCTGTACCGCTTGGTATGACTGCCGCTGAAATTATGGGCTGGGTCGAATTTGGCGGCGGTCAAGAGCTTTGGGATGAGTTATCTGCTCGTTTTAATATAAAAGCCTTTCATGCTGGTAATACTGGTCACCAGACCGGAGGTTGGTTCAAGAAAAAAATGAATTCACTTGAGGACTTTAAAGGCCTGACGATGCGCATGCCTGGCCTTGGTGGAGAAGTTATCCGTCGCCTCGGTGGTAATGCAAAAGGTCTGCCTGGTGGTGAAATTTATCAGGCCCTCCAATCAGGAGTTATTCAAGCAACTGAATGGGTCGGGCCTTGGAACGACCTGGCATTCGGTTTTTACCGTGAGGCCCCTTATTATTATGCGCCCGGTTTCCATGAGCCTGGAGCAGCTCTTTCTGTTGGCGTAAATCTGGACGTTTGGAACGGGCTTACGGCCTCAGAGCAAGCCATGATAAAGACAGCTTGCAAATCAGCAAATGACAGCAGTCTTGGTGAATACACCCATGAGAACGCGAAAGCTTTACAAACTCTCAAGTTAGAGCACGGTATTGAGCCACAGTTTTTTAGCGAAGATATCATGGTCGAGATCGGCCGTGTTAGTGATGAGGTTGTCAAGGATTTTGGTAGCGGTGAAAAAGCTGATGAAATAACCCGCCGAATCTATGATAGCTATAAAACTGCCAGAGATTCTTATCGTGGCTGGACTGAGATGAGTGACGGTCAATATATACGCGCGCGTCAAGCCGCTCTAGGCCGTTAATATGGATTGGGATAAATTTCTCGATATAATCGGTACTTTTTTACAGGGCGCGGGTTGGGTTTGCATACCCATACTTTTACTTCCTGTTCTGCGGCTTATGGTTAGGTCTGAGAGCTTTGTAGCGAAACTGTCTAATCATTTGATTGTGATCATTGATAATGTGAGCAATTGTGTTGGCGAAATCATCAAATGGGCCTTGCCGCTTTTGGTCTTAAGTGTGGCTTTCGGCGTTTTTGCGGATTCTATTTTTGGGCTCTCATGGACAAAGCTGGACGAAAGCGCACGGTATTGTAAGCGTAATTATGCTCGGAGCCGCTGCTACTTTGCTGGCTGGGCAACATGTAAGAGTGGATATTTTTCATGATCGTATGTCGCCGCCATCCAAAGCCCGAATAGACCTCTGGGGTTTTTATATACTGCTTATGCCAGTTTCAATTTTGATGATTTGGAAAGCACAAGGATCCATCCATCAATCCTGGCGTATTTTGGAATCCTCACTCGAGTCTGACGGTCTCCCGGGTGTCTATCTTCTGAAAACCAGTATTTCTATTTTTTGCTTTATGATGTTGATGCAAGGTCTGGCCATAGCTTTGAGAGCCGCTGCCGTCATTCGAGATGATTCCGAACCAAAGCTACCATCCTTGATCGCGCCCCTCTTTTCCGAAGAGGAAAGCTAGATGGGGCCGGAAATTCTGACAGAAGTTCTTGCTATTCTAATGTTTATCGCCGCATGCCTTGCTTTGATGGCCGGGTATAATGTGGCCTATACATTAGCTGGTATAGCACTTGTTTTTGCGGGTATCGGTACGGTAGCAGGCGTATTTGATCCCTCTTATATCAAATCTATTCCTGAACGTGTTTATCCGATTGTAACGCGTGAGATACTTATTGCAGTTCCGCTTTTTGTTTTTATGGGCGTAATGCTGGAAAAATCCCGAATTGCCGAAGACCTGCTGGAAAGCATGGGAGATTTATTGGGCCCTATTAAAGGCGGCCTTGGCATATCCGTGGTAATGGTGGGCGCACTTTTGGCGGCCTCTACCGGGATTGTTGGCGCAACAGTGGTTACTATGGGGCTATTATCCTTACCCACCATGTTAAAACGCAAATACTCCCCGTCCCTGGCCTCTGGATCTATCGCGGCTTCTGGCACCCTTGGTCAGATTATACCGCCGTCTATTGTATTGGTGATTTTGGGCGATCAAATGTCCAATGCTTATCAAGAAGCTATTCGCAGTCACGGCCTTGAAGGCGGTGGTGTGATTTCCGTTGGCGACCTGTTTGCGGGGGCATTATTGCCCGGTTTGATACTGGTTGGTTTATATGCCCTATATATAGCTATCACTGCGTATTTTAAGCCGGCCATGGCTCCAGCTCAAGAATGGCCTGAAAACGTCAATCTCTGGGCGTTTATACAGCGGACCTTGATGGCCATGCTGCCGCCCATATTGCTTATTGTAGCTGTTTTGGGTTCAATTCTTGCCGGATATGCAACGCCTACACGCGGCGCAGCTTTAGGCGCTCTTGGCGCGATTTTACTCGCAACCTATAAGACCGCAGAGAACCACTGGGCCCGCAGAGCGGCGGTCATTGCATCTATAAGCTTGGTAATATTGGTTGCGCTTGATCTGTCAGGTGTTGATATGCGTTTTGAGCAAGATGTTTTAAGTGGCAAAGAGCGTATTATTTTTGGGCTTGCTCTGTTCTTATTTGGAATTGCTATATTGTCCGTCCTTGGGGCCATCAAACCTTTGATTTCAAACGGTAAGCTAGCCGAAGTTTCGCGTAGTACACTTTACATTACCTGCATGGTTTTTGTCATACTTATTGGTGCGACTATATTTAGTCTCGTTTTCCGAGGGTTTGGCGGTGATGAACTCGTAGCAAGATGGCTAGAAGCGGCACCAGGCGGAAAATGGGGAGCTTTTGCATTGGTCATGCTGGTGATGTTTTTACTCGGTTTCTTTTTAGATTTTATCGAGATCACCTTTGTCGTTGTTCCGCTTGTGGCGCCGCCATTACTCGCAGCTGGGATGGACCCTGTCTGGCTTGGTGTTCTGATGGCTCTTAACCTACAAACCAGTTTCCTTACCCCGCCCTTTGGTTTCGCTTTATTTTACCTGCGCGGGGTATCGCCGCCTGAAGTCACCACCACAGCCTTATATCGCGGCGTTATACCCTTTATTTTTATACAGCTACTTGTCATTCTTATGGTTATATTCTGGCCGGAACTAGCGACGTCATTGCCTCAAAAAATGTTGAACTAATATGATCACAATCGCCACATGGAACGTCAATTCTATCCGAACTCGGATGCACGCCGTTACGAAATGGCTTAAAGAAACTGCGCCCGATGTTGCTTGTTTGCAAGAAATTAAAAGCACGGCTGACACCTTTCCATTTATGGAAATCGAAGCTTTGGGGTATAATGTCGAAATATGTGGGCAAAAATCCTATAATGGTGTGGCTATTCTGTCTAAACGCCCAATGGAAGATGTCCGCAAAGGGCTTCCCGGTGATGAAAGTGATGAACAGGCCAGATATATTGAAGCTGTGATTTCAGGTGATAAGCGGTCATTTAGAGTGGCGTCGATATATCTTCCAAACGGAAACCCGGCTCCAGGCCCGAAATATCATTACAAATTAGCCTGGATGGACCGCCTTAAGCTCCACGCTAAAGAGCTCTTAAAATTTGAGGAAGCCACTGTTCTTGCCGGGGACTATAACGTTATTCCTGAAGCAAAAGATGTTTATGACCCTAAAGGTTGGCTCGGCGAAGCTTTATTCATGCCGGAAACGCGTGCCAAGTTTCGCGAAATATTAGGGCTGGGCTTGACCGAGGCTTTCGAGCAAATGGATGGCAGGGCTGAACAATACACATTCTGGGATTATCAGCGCGGAGCATGGCAAAACAATGAAGGTATTCGCATTGACCACTTGCTGTTATCGCCTCAAGCTGCTGATAATATTGTAGAATTTAAAATAGAGCGCATCATGCGAGATGGGATAAAGCCTTCAGATCATGTTCCTGTGATCGGAACTTTTGATTTTTAAGAATCATGAAGTCATCGCTCGGCAAAATTCTGTTTTCTATGAATATACTGAGATGGGGTTTATTTGCCCTATTTCTGTCTGCCAGCATGTTTGGATGGCATATTCATACAGTTTACCGTCAAATCGTAGCGTCCAGTCCCATAGGAGAACCGCTTTTTGAACGAGAATTACTGGAAACTTACGGACAAAAAATCATTTCAGAGCTAGCGTCAAACAATGTGCGCGCCGCAATTATTTCCCGGTCAGGCCAACCACGAAAGAAATTGCCCGAAGGCGTGGAATATACTCATAGTGCATTCTGGTTATATGAGCCAAAAGCGGATGGCACGCCTCACTATGCGGTCTATAATCTCTATCACGGGGAAGAAAACCGCCTCATATCTTCACTGGTAAAAGATGATCCTGCTGACTTTTTAAAACTAACCCGGGAACATGATGTGGGTATTATTATTCCGGATAGTAAGACGCAAATGGAACTGATTGAGTATATCAATTCACCCCGTTACGGCGAAGTTCATCAGGTGAATTATTCTTTGATTTCTAATCCTTTCGATAGCCGCTATCAAAACTGCAATGAATTTATGCTTGATAGTTTGGCTGCCATGGTCTGGGGCACCCCTAATAGTTCAGTTATCAAAGAGAGGTTCAAAACAACGTTAAAGCCTACTGAGCTGAAGTCGTCCTTTATTCGCCGAAGAATAGGCCCAATCGTTGATGAAAGATTGATTGTGACAGACCATGAAGGCCCCTTGCTCACCACGACACGGCAGACTTTGGCTCAGTTTTTAAGTGATGAAGGCCGTTTGGAAAAAGCTTATGCGTTAAAACTGGGCCGTGATTGAGGTTTCATAACGCCATCAACAACATTATAAACCGCGCTGACTTCATCCAGAATATCCTGTGTTCGCTTGGGGTCTGTCAAAGACACCCGCATGGAACCAGCCTCGAAGCGATTAGGTGTTTCAACGGCGATCAAAAGCATGCCGCCTAGAAATGCAAAACGGATCTTCTTGCCATCTACCGAATCCTCTAAATCTACTAACCTCTGCATAAATGTTGGGGTTAAAAGGTACCTTGCCTCGACTTGGTCAGTTCCATAGGCTTCAAATATTTTTTCAAATTTTGGATCGGCTAATCCGACTCTTTTCATCCCGGATTTTTTCTTACGATTGAAAAATCCTTTATCACGCAAAACGACGGTACGCCCTAAAAACTCTCGATGAAAATCAAGTGCCATGAGAGAGCCTCTCAAGACAGTAACCCAGCGTGTATCACCATCACTATCCCTGTCTTCACGTTCCATATGACACTCAACGGCAACAAAATCCGCATCGTGGGCCTCTCCGCGCATTTCGTCCTCAAATGTAACCCGGTCATATCTTTTGGGTAAAAGCCCGTTATCGATCATAGGCGTAAGGTTAGGTGGTTGAATGACCTGCTCAGAAAAAGTCCAACCGATAAAACGACATATACCGGCCGCAAGATGGTTTTTGGTTTGATTTTTAATGTCTTTTAAAAAATGCTGTCTGAGTCCAAAATAGCCGACAAGGCCAAAAAACAACCCAAAAATTCCAATAAATGGCTTGCCGGTACGTATAACAAAAAACGCAGCTACCGCTAATACAATGACGGCCAAAGCTACGCTATAACGGCGAATTTGACCGACGGCTTTTTTGCGATGAAATTCTTTTTCAATAAGTTTTGGTAAAAGTTCCCGATTGTAAAATTCGGTAAATCCTTTGAACTCAGGATGCTTTTCGTCGAACTGTATCATGGCCGGACGCTCCATCATCCATGGTCTTGGCTTGGTTTACCATTTTTAATAGGCATTTTTCATAATAGTTCAAACGCTTCTGTTTAGCTTCTTTAGTATCTGGAGTCCCTAATGAAGCCTGCAAGCAAAACAATTGTTCCAGTAATGTGCAAATGGTCCCTGCCTCCACAATGATGGCTCGCTTAGCTATTGCAAAGCTATTTGCTTCCAATTGGTCTGAGAATTTCAACAGGTTGCCCGTCTTAAGCAGGAAATGAATTTCATTGTCCCAAATACAGGCTTGAATGGTTTGACCTAATAATTCACGGCGAAATATTTTCATCTTTTCGATGAGGCCGGAGGTTATCAGCATTTCCGCTTCATCTTTGTTGTCACTGTAAACTTCGAAATCCTGCTCAAATGTTTCGCAGACAAATGCTACGCGCTGCATTAAATCAATAGTCGTTGGATTATAAATCCCTTTATCCTCAACAATGATTGTGCGGCCCTGATATGTTTTTGGCTGTCGAAACGACACTAATACATAACTGTCTTCATTGTAGGATTGAGTTGAGTCATCTGCGGACAAAGGAGTTGGTTTTACATCTGAGAAATTTACAATCCTGAAGGCTTGGCCGTCATATCCTAGTCCTGCTAGCATTCCGTTATATTCCAGTCCTAATAGTTTAGGGCTGAGCATCCGCCATTTGATTAAATTTTGAACAAAATCCAGTGGTTGCCCATCGGATATATATGTCCAATTCAGGGCTTTATATAATGTTGTTCTTATCTCGTGTGAGCCCAGCATCTTATGACTACCAAATGTAACTTAGACCCTTTTTTAAGCTAAATTGGTTAAAAACGCGTTCTCTTGAACTCAGGAAGCTAAGTACTTGCCTTGAAGCGTTCCAAATATTCGTCTGAATAATCTGTTCTGATTTGCACCCAGACAGGAAGGTGGTCAGACATTTCATAGCTGGCAAAATAAGATTGATAGGCCGTATCCCAATTGGAGTACATTGAATCACCTGCGGCCTCACGCTCTTCACGAACAATACCTTCATAGGTATCTTTATCCGCATCTCCAAAAACAGCAGTTCTCCAGTCATACGCACCAGCATTGACCAAATTAGTTTTGACGTCCTCGCCCGTAAAGGCAATCTGGTCGTAATATTTCGTCCCGCCTAAATTAGTTGGCCCCAAAACCGGTACAGTTAAACCGTGGTCAGACAGGCCTTCATATATAGAGTCGCCACGCTTTTCGATATTCATATCCCCTATCAACACATAAACTTCGTCTTCGGCTTTGGCGCGTTTGGATATGCGCTCTGCAATGGCGGAGATTTCTTTTTTACGTTTGGATTTGTCAGTGCCAAAGAGAATGTGAACACTGACCAGGGTAAATCTAAACCAACCTGCTTGAAAAGATGCAAAAAACGGGGTTCTCGCAATCTGCTGGCCGTCAATTAAAGCATCTTTACCAAGTACTATTTCGCCTACCAGGTTCCTGAATTGAACCCGGTTAGTGTTATACAGAAAAGCCTGCCGTTCTTTATTGCCAGGACCACCTTCGGTAACATCCGTAACAAAATAATCCCAATTAGGCCCTAAAAGGCGCATAAGGCGCTTAAGCGGTTCCAAATCAGATTTAATCTCTTGTACGGCACAAATATCGAAATGGTCGATGATTTCAGCAATATAGTGATAGCTTTCATCTCTGCGGGGTTTGCCGTCATCAAAGGCGCGCAAGTTCCAGGATCCAATGATAATATTCTTATCGCGGCGCCCCCGCGTTTCTGACTGGTCATCATCGGAAATGTCATTACGCCCTAGAGGAGACTTATGCAGATCCTCACGCAGTTTCAAAAGCCGGCTGGAAATCCAGTCTGCCTTGTCCGCATCGTAATATTTTAGCTTCTTGTAAAACGCCATGTCCGCCTCCGTTAGGTGCGGACATTATAATAGATTCTATTTTTTCCGTCGTGACCTTAATCACGAGACCTAGGCAAGATTTTCCTTGGCAGCTTCAAGTTTTTCCAACTCCTGCTGAAACGCCGTTTGGCGAGCCCTTTGTTCTTCGACTACTGCAGCAGGCGCTTTTTCTACAAAGTTTGGATTTCCGAGTTTTTTCTCAAGCTTTTCGATTTCAGCTCGGATTTTGTCCATCTCCTTATCGAGGCGGGCTTTTTCCGCATCCAGATCAATCAGGCCAGCCAGTGGCAAAGCAATCGTGGCTTCGTCCACAACGCATTGCAGAGCGCCTTTCGGGGCCGCGTCAGCAACGGACCATCCGTCAATCCGGGCCAGTTGTTCGAAACTATCCGTATATTTATCCATGCGGCTCTGGGTGGCGGAATTAGCACCGATAACGACCATTTCGCCCTTTTTGGACGGCGGAATATTCATTTCCGCGCGCACTGAGCGAATTTCAGTGATTGCCCGGATTAACCAGTTCACATCTTCGGCAGCTTCATCATTGATCAAGCTATTCGGCAGATTAGGCCACTCAGCCACAATTAGCATTTCATCACGAAGTGTGATACTCTGCCAGAGCTCTTCGGTAATAAAGGGCATGAAGGGATGCAATAGTTTGAGGATATTATCCAATACAAATGCCAATGCAGCCTGGGTTTCAGATTTTTCAGCCCCGTCCGGGCCGTTTAAGACTGGTTTGGCCAATTCGATATACCAGTCGCAATAAGTGCCCCAGGCAAATTTATAAATGGCATCAGCCGCATCATTAAAGCGGTAAGTTTCAATGCAGCGGGTGACTTCTGCGGCTGTTTTGGTCAGCTCTGATATGGCCCATTGATTAAGTTCCTGCGTACAACTTGCCAGATCAAAACCCTGAACCGGTTTACAATCCTTCATTTCCGCAAAGCGGGAGGCGTTCCACAGTTTGGTGCCAAAATTACGGTATCCGGCAACACGTTCCACTGACAGGCGGATATCCCGGCCCGCGGCCGCCTGTGCCGCTAATGTGAAACGCAGCGCATCGGCCCCATAAGCTTCAAATCCATCGGGATAACGTTTGCGAGTCGCTTTCTCAACTTTTGGGGCTTTTTCCGGTTGGCGAAGGCCTGTAGTTCGTTTTTTGACCAGAGTATCGATATCAATTCCCTGTATCAAATCGACAGGATCGATGACATTGCCTTCGGATTTGGACATTTTAGAACCATCCTCGTCTCGGACAATGGCGTGAATATAGATATCCGAAAACGGGATTTCGTCCATAAACTCAAGACCCGCCATCATCATACGTGCCACCCAGAAGAAGATAATATCAAAGGCCGTTACCAAGACTGACGTCGGATAAAACCGTTTTAATTCAGCTGTTTGACTGGGCCACCCTAATGTGGAAAACGGCCAAAGCGCGGAGGAGAACCAGGTGTCGAGGACGTCTTCGTCTCTAACTAGGGGAATCCTGGTTTCACTCAATGTTTCGTCGGAATAATACCTGAATATGGCGGACTGATCTTCGCCAAAATAAAAATCTGACTCTATAAAATCGTCAGATTTTCCAGTTTTTTGAATTCCTAATTCGTTATAGACGACCATTGCCTGCGCAAGGGCCTTTTCTTGATTTTCCGCAACAAAAATCTTTCCCTCAGGCCCAAACCAAGCTGGAATGCGATGCCCCCACCAGAGCTGGCGGGAGATACACCAGGGCTGAATGTCCTTCATCCAAACGTCATATGTGTTTTTCCAATTTGTCGGAAAGAATTTGGTCGCACCTTTATCTGAACTTTCATCGCCTGCATGGCCGCGTTCGACTGCTGCAATAGCCGGTTTAGCGAGAGTTTCAGCATCTACAAACCATTGATCGGCCAACATAGGCTCGATGACGACCTTTGACCGGTCACCAAAAGGCTGCTGAATTTTCTTATCTTCAACTTTGATCATCAGGCCTTGAGCATCAATATCCGCCACGACTGCCTTGCGAGCCTCAAAACGATCCATGCCAACATACTTGTCAGGCATAACGTTTTCACCATCTTTATCCGGTGTTTGGATCATGCGTGCCTGCTCATCCATGAGCGGATACATAGGAATATCATTACGCTTGGCCACGTCATAATCGTTGAAGTCATGAGCGCCAGTAATTTTAACGGCGCCAGAACCGAAATCAGGATCAGGATACATATCTGTGATAATCGGGATCAAGCGATCAGCAAGCGGTAGGCGGACCATTTTACCTATAATCGGGGCATAACGCTCATCCGAAGGATGAACGGCAACGGCACCGTCACCGAGCATGGTTTCCGGTCGCGTAGTAGCGATTGCGATATAGTCGCGCGTCTCTCGCAGAGTGACATTTCCGTCTTCGTCTTTTTCCACATATTCATAGGTTTCGCCGCCAGCTAGCGGATATTTAAAGTGCCAGAAATGACCGTCGACTTCTTTGTTCTCTACCTCAAGATTGGAGACAGCTGTTTGAAAATGGGGATCCCAGTTGACCAAACGTTTATCTCGGTAAATCAGCCCTTTATTATATAGTTCAACAAAAACTTTGGTAACCGCTTCTGAAAGGCCCTCATCAAGTGTAAAGCGCTCACGCGACCAATCACACGATGAACCCAGCCGTTTAAGCTGGTTCATGATGTTGCCGCCGCTTTCTTCTTTCCACTCCCAGACCTTTTTAACAAAGGCATCGCGGCCCATTTCACGGCGAGATACATTGCCTTCTGCGGCCAGTTTGCGCTCGACTACCATTTGTGTTGCAATACCGGCGTGATCCATCCCCGGCTGCCAAAGTACGTCTTTGCCACGCATACGTTCAAACCGGATGAGTATGTCCTGAATAGTGTTATTAACGGCGTGCCCCATATGCAGAGAGCCTGTCACATTGGGCGGAGGAATGACGATGGAATAGGCCTCACGCGATGTATCCATACGCGGCTTAAACGCGCCGCTATCTTCCCACATCTTATAGATGCGAGCTTCGGCTTCTCCGGGGTTAAAACGGTCGTCCAGCATGGATAGTCTTCCTAGGTTCAATAAAAATCCCGCCCCCTCTTGAGGGCGGGGTAAAATCAACCTGTCTTTAGACCGCCCCGATAGCTAATACAAGGCGGTGTTAGAAACCTATTTGCCCGATGAGATGCGCTTGACTTCTTTAGCAACAGCGCGCTCTACAATACCCTTGAGGTTTTCATCGAGCCATTCCTTTAGCATGGGACGGAGGGCATCTTGAACCAACTCACCAACGCGCGGACCAGACTCAGTATAAATCGCTTTTTCTTCTACAACCTGATTAAGTGACGCAAATGCTCCTGCAGCTGCCGTTTCGGTTACTTCATCCAGAATAGTATCGTTACGCGCAGTTTTAGCCATTTCAGGGTTCTCCTCAGGTTCAATTAATTCATTTATTTGTTCAGTTTCGTCACTATCTTCAACAAGAATGTCAAGCGACGCCACCATATCAGATTCGACTTCGGCTTCATCATTATGTTCATCCATAATCAAATCAAGCACTTCGTCCAAAGCCTCGGTTTCAGCCATTTCCGGTTCAGTTAGTTCAGCCACACTATTGCTATCAATATCAGCTTCGGCCTCAGCAGCTTTTGCGATTTGTAGTAAAAGATTGTCCTCTGCAATTTCAGCTTCCGCAACCTCATCAACAGTGAGTTCTAAATCGCTTTCAGATAGATTTTGTTCTTCTTGGCTTTCAAGGGCCATATCCAGAATGTCGTTTAAAATGTCATCCTGCTCCGCCAGCAATGCCTCGTCCTGTGATGCAGTTTTTGCTGTTTGCGTATCTATTTTTCGGTCTTGAATGTCTTCAACCGCCAAAGATGTGTCAATTATATCTTCTTCAGCGTCACCATCATCGTCATCAAGAAAAGAACTGTCAGTCAAGTCTGCCATCAGGGATTTTACGAGATCAAGATCCGATTCATCTGATGAAATGGAAAGATTGTCGTCATCAGCATCAAGAACTTCATCTTCTGTATCTTCAATAATGAGATCTTGAATTTCAGAGATCAAATCCATATCGTCATCAATGGCTGTGGCTGTCCCTTGCACAGATGCATTCTTTAGTAAGGGCTCATTATCCGCTTCAACAGTTTCAAGTAGACCACTGGTTAGTTCGACTATATCGGTTTCGTCTCTATGATTGTCCAAAGTATCGATAATATTTTCACTTGATAAAACAAGGTCAATATCATCCAAAGCGGATTGAGAATCTTCTGAGAAGTTGGCAACATCGCGATCTGTAAGTTTTTGCTGTAAATCATTCACAACAGAAGAAACAGGGTTGAAATCGTCTACTTCTGGAATGACCAAATCATCTGTCAGTTCAAGAGTGTCGTTGCTAGATAGCTCTAATACTGAATCATTTGAGGCGGTGTTATCTAAATCAAGGATATCGTCCAAGACAGAATCCTTTGCCTCTATTGTTGGAGATTCAAGATCAAGGACAGCAGCATCCATATGTTTGTTGTCGGAAGAATCGTCTTCAGAAATGATCTTGCGTATGGAAGCTAGAATGTCTTCCATACTAGGCTCAGCCGCCTCAGCTATTATGCCATCGGTCGTGTCTGATGTCTGGTCTGACATATAGAATTCCTTGATCGCGCCTTAACAGCCGCCTGTTTTCCCTACCCTGAATCAATAAGTTACGGCAAGCCGCAATAATTGTCCAGCAGTGCATGAATTCTATTGTGAAGAGAATCAGTAATCAGCGCCATTTCTCGGGGAATATATTATCCACAATCCCCAGATTATCATTTGTGACGTCATTAAAGTTCTGTTCTGGGTGATAAATATCTGTGGGTAGTGAAAGTGCCAGCGCGTCAAAAGCACCGGTTAACGCCAGCAAGCTATAACCGGCTTTAGCGACTTCGCTGCGGCTGTTAATGACGCCTAATCTGGCCTCTAAGACTTCTTGTTCGGCATTTAAAACGTCCAGAGCGGTTCGCGTACCTACTTCGCGTTCTAACTCTACGCCCTCCAAAGCAAGCTCAGCAGCGCTGACTTGCACCCGACTGGCCGATAAAGCCTCTTCAGCGGCTTGTAGGGCGGCCCAGCTTTGCATAATAGATGCATCCATTTGCCGTTCCGCATCGCGTGTTTCAAACATCAACCGCGTACGCGCATTTTCTGCAGCTCTGATTTTCGAGCGATTAAGACCGCCCGTAGTTAGAGGAACAGTGACTTGTGCACCGATAGTGGCCTGCTCTGAACTGCTGGGAAAACCTGAGTTCCATCGTTGTCCACCAGCTGTAGCATTTAAGGATATGACAGGTTTTTTTGCCGCTTTAGCCGCATCTATGGCCGCATCGCCGGCTTCCTGCTGGAAAACAGATGCCAATATTTGCGGATTGTTAGCACGTGCAAGACTCGCCGCTTCGGCTTCAGTGGTTGGCAGCGTAAACACTGGCAGAGCTTGAAGGTTAGCAGGGATATGTCCTGTCCATTGCCGATAGTTAGCGCGAGATATTTGAAGCTGTGCATCCGCTTGTGCTAGCCCGACTTTTGCGCCTGCCAGTCGCGCTTCTGCTTGCGCGACATCTGTACGTGTCCCGGCTCCAAGTTCAAATCGACTGTCAGCAGCTTCTTTTTGGCGCATCAAAAGCCGCAAATTTGCACGGCGAATTCGCGAAGCCTCTTCATCTCTTAAAACATCGACATAGGCATTGGCAACATTGACGAAAACGTCTGTTTCGATGCCTCTAAGCCTTTCACGGGAGGCTAAAATTCCTGCTTTCGCTTGAGCTTTCAAGGCTCTTACGCGGCCACCTTGATATATAGGTTGAATTATTTGCAACTGGCCCCCAGCCGGGGTCGAAACATCTGTACCGCTGGTGATGAAGCTATCAAAACCTGGCACTGGAATGGACAAAGACGGGGTCCGGGTAGCGTTTAGGTTTATGTTTCCACTCAGATTAGCTGTCAGTCGTTCTTGGGCTCTCGTTTGGACATAGGTTTCGTCAATTTCCCGCAGTCGCGCACGTTCGGCCTGTAATTTGGGATTGCTTTGATAGGCCGATATTAAGGCCTCTTCTAATGTTTCAGCATTAGATGACACTGCGCCGACAATTGAAAATGAAAATGCCGCAACAGAGCAGAAAACCAATTTTAGGTTATATTTTCGTCCAGATTTGGTCATCCATAAATTAAAATGCGAACTCGGCGGGTTTCGTCATGCCGGGTAAAATTGGCACATTTGCATCAAAAATTATGCGATCCCCTATTCTATCGCCGGTTCGTGTAAAAACAGTGGCGCGACCGACACGGCCTTCGTTCATTACAACAACTAAACGACCTTCATTGGCCAATTGATCGAGCCATGTTGTCGGCACTTGCTCAACGGCTCCGTTCACAAAAATCACATCAAACGGCCCGTGCTCTTTAGCGCCGGATTTCAAATCACCCTTAACGACGACGGCGTTATCAGCTCCGACTTCCTGCAGGTTCGCAGTCGCCTTCTCAACCGCTTCCTCACTATCCTCTAAGGCCACTACGGTCTCACCAAGCGTCGAAAGAAGCGCCGTAGAATATCCACGGCCGCAGGCTAAATCCAAAATAATATCTGTAGGCTGGATATCTGCCGCCTGAATCATTTTTGATATATCTCTTGGACGTATCATAACGCGGCCTTCATCCAGAGAAACATTGGCGTCTGCATAAGATAGTGCTTTTGATGTTTTCGGAATGAACACTTCGCGGGGAATACTGCGAAATGCTTTTAAAACAGAATAATCTGTCACATCTGCTGTACGGATTTGACTTTCGACCATATGGTCACGGGCAGCTGCATAATCGAACATAAGTTACTCGCTCATGAAATGAGTCGGCCTTTTGGCCGTTTTCAAAGTGGATATAGACCGGGGCACATCACGCTTGCAATGGGGGAATGCGAATAAGCCGCATACGTTTTTGTCTTTTAAGGCGTTTTATCATTGCGCCAGCTTCAACTGTTGGATATATGCGGCCCTCGGATGGCACCATGGCGGAGTGGTGACGCAGCGGATTGCAAATCCGTGTACCCCGGTTCGATTCCGGGTGGTGCCTCCAAAATAATCCATAAATCACGATCAGCCGCTTACACTGTGGAACTAGACCAGATTAGAGCATACGCTTTCCATTTGGCACATGCGTTTGAGGCCGGGCCAAAACAATGTGCCCGTCTTCATCTTCAAAACCTAGAACGAGGCATTCCGACATGAACGGACCGATTTGTTTACGCGGAAAATTGACAACAGCCATAACCTGCTGCCCTATCAAGGCTTCTGATGTATAATGATGGGCGATCTGCGCAGAAGATTTACGGGTACCAATACCGTCCCCGAAATCGATCCATAATTTAATGGCCGGCTTACGGGCCTCGGGAAAGGGTTCAGCTTTAATAACAGTGCCTGACCTTATATCCACTTTGAGAAAATCATCGTAACTAATTGTATTAACCTGCATAAAACACTCTAAAGTCTGTTTTCATATTTTGACCTCAAAAGCTTTTAAGATCACTATTAAAAATACTCATGGCCGTGCGAAACACCACATTTATGGTGACAATATTTAGTTAGCCCGTATTACGGAAAACAATTCAATAATGGGGATATCAATGAGCGCAATGAAAATCGATGGAAAAGCCTATGCAGCTGGCCTGCGGGATCGTATTGGCGATGCTGTCGCAAACTTGCCGGGACAGCCTACCCTTGCCGTTGTCATTGTAGGTGATGACCCAGCCAGTCATGTCTATGTCAAAAACAAAATCAAGTTTACAATTGCAACAGGTATGCGCTCGGTCGAGCATAAACTGCCCGCTGATACCAGTGAAGACGATCTTATTGCAATCGTTCGTGACTTAAATGCAGACTCTGAAGTTGACGGAATATTAGTGCAGCTTCCTCTCCCTAAACATCTAAATGAGAACCGAGTGATCGAAGAGATTACACCCGATAAAGATGTTGATGGGCTGACAGAAGCATCAGCTGGTAGGCTATCATTGGGTAAAAATGGATTGCGGCCCTGCACGCCAACAGGTTCCGTCATGCTTGCCAAAGACGCTTTAGGCGATTTAACCGGAAAAAACTGCGTCATCCTTGGCCGGTCAATTCTGGTCGGTAAGCCCGCCGCCATGTTATTTCTGGAGCAAAACTGCACAGTGACGATCGCCCATTCCCGCACTCAGAACCTCGAAGAAGTTTGCCGTAGTGCTGATATATTGGTTGCAGCTGTTGGCCGTCCGCAAATGGTCAAAGCCGATTGGCTCAAGCCGGGTGCCTGCGTTATTGATGTCGGGATTAATCGCGTCCCGCATCCGGATAAGCCCGGAAAGACTTATCTGGTCGGTGATGTTGATTATAAACCGTCCCTGGAAACCGCTGGATCTATCACCCCCGTACCCGGAGGCGTTGGCCCCATGACAATCGCCTGCCTGCTCAGAAATACTGTCCTTGCCGCGTGTATGCGGCGCGGATGGGATATGCCGGATAATCTGAGCTTTTAACGCCGTCTGCGCCCGCGTCGTGCTTTAGCAGCAGCGCGTGTAGCTTCTGTTGCACGCGGAGCAACAAGTGGGCCGATCTTTTCGATAATTTCATCAAGGCTTGGACGGGTCCCAGCGTTATAAGCATCCATTGATTTACGCATGGCTGCTATGTGTTCGGGTTTAGTCCCGCAACAACCACCGATAATACGAACGCCTGCATCACCGGCCAGTTTCACATAATCACCCATAAGTTGAGGCGTGCCTGTATAAACAGTTTCTTTTCCCTTCACGATAGGGATCCCGCAATTTGCTTTGCCGACAATGACTACGTCAGGGTTTTGTTTGGTCATATCCAGCATTGAGGACATAAGATCAGATGCCCCGACGCCGCAATTGGCGCCATAAGCGACTGGCGGCTTCGCAAGGTTAGAAGCAATATCATCCAGCCCATTAGGCGCGATACCCATCATCGTCATTCCGGCTGTATCAAAACTGGCCGTAAAAACATATGGCATATCCAGTTCAATCGCTGCGTTAGCTGCCGCTTCAATTTCCTCACGCGCTGACATAGTCTCAATCCAGATAACATCGGCACCACCATCTTTAAGGCCGCGCATTTGTTCTTTGAAAATGCTTTGCAGCTGTCTGGCGTCAAAGCGCCCATAGGTTCAAATAGCTCCCCAGTCGGCCCAACAGAGCCTGCGATCACGACAGGGCGATCAACGCTTTCTGCTACCTTACCGGCAACTTCTGCTCCGGCTTTGTTGATCTCATAAGTCTCATCGGCGGCATCATGCAGTTTTAACCGAGGCGCATTCGCACCAAATGTATTGGTGAGGATAATATCAGACCCCGCATCCACAAACATTTGATGCAGAGCGGTTGGCTTTTCAGGATTAGACACATTCCAAAGATCAGGCGGAAAACCCGGCTCAAGTCCCATTTCCATAAAGTTGGTACCTGTCGCCCCGTCGGCCAAAAGGAGTTGTTTTTGTTCTAATAATTTTTCAAGTGATATACGCATAGCAGGCTACTAACCCCACTTAACTTAAATATAAAGCTTTTTTTATATCTTATTTTAACAGCGCATCCGACCACCATTCGCATCATATAATGGTTGCATAATAATACGTGCGGGTCTCATTTCTCCGTTTATTTCAACATCAACCTGCATGCCATCTCTAGCAAGCTCTGTGGGAACGTAGCCTTGCGCCATACTTTCTTTGACATAATGCGCGTAACCGCCTGAAGAAACGTAACCAACAGCTGCGCCATCTTTGATAATAGCTTCGTCGCCAACAACATCCTGATCGACAGCGTCAATGAGTAAGGAAACCAGTTTTTGTTTTGGGCCAGATTGTTTTTCTGACAAAGCTGCCTCTTTACCAATAAAGTCAGACTTCCATGAAATGAAATAATCCAAACCGCTTTCAACGGCAGTAAAATCAGGTCTGAAATCAGTACCCCAAACACCCCAATTTTTTTCCAGCCGAAGCGACATGAGTGCTCTGCTTCCATACCATTTAAGCCCCAAGCTTTCACCAGCACTTTCAATGGCCTGCGCTAGTTTCTTCTGGAACTGTGGTTTGACGTAAATTTCATAACCATGTTCACCGGAAAAGGAAATTCGTGCTAACATCGCCGGAACACCAGCTACATGGGTCAGCTGACAATCCATAAAGCCTATATCATCAACATTGCCCCGGTAAATTTGCGACAATAACGATTTGGAGTTTGGTCCAGACAAAGCTATGCCGTGATAGTCGTCAGAGACGTTTTTATAAGTAACCCCTTCATTTGGCAGGTGTTTTTCAAACCAGCGCCGATGCGCTTCCTGCATCATGCCGGAACCAAACAACATGAAATGATCCTTTGCAAAGCGGGCAATGGTCAAATCACCGTAAAGCTTGCCCTTTGGCGTCAGCATTGGCGTAAGCGCCATGCGGCCAATTTTTGGTATGCGCCCTGCCAGAACTTTGCGTAAGAACTTTCGCGCCCCTGGGCCTTTGAATTCATGCTTGGCAAAATTAGCAATTTCCAAGGCTCCAACAGCTTCGCGCACAGCTTTAACCTCAGCGGCAACATATTCATGGGCGCGCGAGCGACCAAATGTCGGCTCTTCATGGGCATCATCAGGACCATTGGCAAACCACAAAGCATGTTCCAGGCCAAAGCTTTGATCCATCACTGCACCCTTGGCTACCAGATCATCATAAATAGCTGTTGTTTTTTGTTGGCGGCCTTTTGGCAGGGTTTCATTGGGAAAAGTCATGACAAAACGGCGTTCATAGTTTTCCGTGGATTTAATGGTGCCCCACTCTGGAGAGGCCCAGCTGCCCCATGAGCAATCCCCGAAACGTGCAATATCCATGGCCCAAACATCGATAGATGGCTCACCATCCATCATCCATTCCGCCATGCACAGTCCTACGCCGCCGGCCTGACAAAACCCGGCCATAACGCCCACAGCAGCCCAGTAATTCTTGAGCCCGGGCACGGGTCCGATCATGGGATTACCGTCAGGACCAAATGTAAACGGCCCATTGATCCAGTTCTTTATACCTGCTTCCTGCAAGGCAGGAATCCGTTCGAACCCGATTTCAAGCCGGTCAGCTATATTTTCTAATTTGGGTTCAAGCAATTCGTGGCCGAAATCCCAAGGCGTACCGCCTACCATCCAAGGTGTGGCCACAGGTTCATAAGTTCCCAGCAAGAGTCCATCACGTTCCTGCCGAAAATAGATATTCCCTTCATAATCAATACCCGCTGGAAGGCGGTTTTCCCGCTCCCTAGCCGCGATTTCAGGAATGGTATCCGTTATCAGATAATGATGTTCCATCGGCTGAACCGGAATATGGAGCCCTGACATATGGCCCAGCTCCCTGGCCCAAAGACCTGCTGCATTGACAATCATGTCAGCGTGAACGGTTCCGTTTTTTGTAACTACATCCCAGCTTCCGTCCGGCCTCTGAATTGTTTCTATGACAGGCGTATGTGTAAAATACTGCGCGCCGTAATGTTTAGCGGATTTAGCATAAGCATATGTCACACCAGATGGATCTACATCGCCGTCCAGCGGATCCCAGAGAGCAGCCACATAATGCTTTGGGTCAATCAGTGGATGACGCTCTGCTGCTTCTTTGACCGATATAAACTCCTGATCCAGCCCCATATATCGGGCTTTAGAACGCTCCCGTTTCAAATAGTCATACCAGACATCATTAGAAGCCAGATAAAATCCGCCCGTCTTATGTAGCCCCACAGAATGCCCCGAGGTCTTCTCAATCTCTTCATAGAGGTTGATCGTATAACTCTGCAGCCGAGAGATATTAGGATCAGATGATATGGTGTGAATTTGACCCGCTGCGTGCCAGCTGGAGCCGGAAGTCAATTCATCTCGTTCAAGCAGAATAACATCTTTCCATCCAAACTTCGCCAAGTGAAAAAGAATAGAACAGCCAACGACGCCGCCGCCAATGACGCAAACTCGCGTATGTTGAGGAAGTTGTTTTACCATCCTTAATACCACCGTTCCTCGATATCCATTTTACGCCGAGCTATGAAATCCAGCAGCGCGCCGTCCCTATCCGCATCAAGTTCAGGTTTGACGCTTTCATATTCTTTGAGTAGTTGATTCCAACGCTCAAAGGCACGTTGTTCCGTGTTTTTAGAACCATCTTCTTCCCATTGTTCGCAGCTTTTACTGTCAGACATTTGAGCGTCATAATAGGCGGTTTCGTAATTTTGCATGGTATGAGCTGAACCCAAGAAATGCCCTCCCGGTTCAACATCATCATAGGCCGTCTTGCCGATACCATTTTCATCCATTGGCAGACCTTCGAGCATCACCTTATACCCCCCGAGCCTGTCTGCATCGACGATCAATTTTTCATAACCGGCACAAAGACCACCTTCAAGCCATCCTGCTGCGTGAACAACAATATTCGCGCCGCCCAACACCGTCGACAACATGGAGTCTGCGCTTTCTGCTGCCGCTTGTGCATCTGTGACTTTTGAGGCGGTCAATGATCCGCCGCACCGAAGGGGTACCCCTAAGCGACGCGCAAGCTGGCCAATAACATAGTTCGACATCACAGGCTCAGGCGTGCCAAAGGTAGGCGCGCCGGATTTTAAGCTCATTGAGGATAGAAAGTTTCCAAGCACAAATGGCGCTCCGGGACGCACCAACTGTGAAAATGCTCCGCACATCATAGCTTCGGCAAATGCTTGAGCAATTGATGCGGCCGTTGTTACAGGCCCCATAGCGCCGCCGAGAATAAACGGGGCAACAATGATCCCTTGATTAGCACCGCAATAAACTTGGATTGCCTCGGTTACGACGCGATCCACAAGTAATGGTGAATTGGTGTTCACATTACCCATGATGACGCAGTTGTTTTCCATGAATTCTTTGCCGTAAAGAATCTTGGCCATGTCCACACTGTCTTGCGCCCTGGACTTTTCAGTGATCGATCCAAAAAATGGTTTATCTGAATATTTCATATGAGTGTAAACAATATCGAGATGACGGTGCGTCACAGGAATATCGCAAGGCTCGCAGGGAACATGACCGGCATGATGCAAACTCGGCAGCATATAAGTCAATTTTACAAAATTTTGCAGGTCTTCAATCGTGCCGTAGCGACGACCTTTTTCTAAATCTCGTACAAATGGCGGCCCATATACTGTCGTGAAAACAACATTGTCTCCGCCTATACGTACTGAACGGTCTGGATTACGGGAATGCTGTGTGAATTCATGGGGCACGGTTTGGCAAAGTTCCCTAACCATCCCTTTTGGAGCTCGAACGCGAGTACCCTTCACATCCGCTCCAGCTTCTTTCCAGATTTCAAGCGCAACTGGGTCTTCGCGAAATTCAATACCGACTTCCTGTATGATCCAGTCTGCCTGCTCCTCTAGTTTGACTAGGTTCTCTTCACTTAGAAACTCGTAATAGGGAATCTGCCGTTTAATATAAGCAGGTGCAACGGATGTGTTTTTACGAGCATTCCGACCTCTGGCTGAGCGGCGTCGACTAGAACGTTCAGGCATATACTTCCTTTAGGCTTAGTTTTACTTTTACTAAAAGCACCTAAACAACCCGTCACGCTTGTAATTTCTTGGGATTAGCATAATATATTATTATGCTAAAGTTATTGAGGAAAATCGACTCTGTTCATCACCTTGTCGCCTTTCTGACCGCAAGTCGCCATGGTTCATTCACTGAAGCCGCAAAAGAGCTTAATGTGTCACAACCCGCCGTTAGCCAGTCAGTTCGAAAGTTAGAACAAGCACTCGATGTGGAACTGTTTCATCGCAGTCATCGAAAAATACGACTAACGGAAGCCGGAGAGCGGCTCAGTCATGGCGTAAGCGATGGTTTTCGCCGTATTGAAGAAGCGGTCAACTTGATCGAAAGTCAACGATCGGGGAAATATGTGACACTCTCAGTATCCTCTGCGTTTGCCAATTATTGGATGGTTCCCCGTCTTGCAGATTTTCATCACCGTTTTCCGAATATAGATCTGCGACTTCAAACTACAGATAAAGACATAGATTTAAATGCCGAAGGCTTATCCCTAGGCATAAGGCGTGGGCGCAATAAATTTTCTGGGTACAACAATGCGGTTATTGCTGATGAACTCTTAAAGCCTATTTTAAGCCCTGCTTTTGCAAAGCGCCATAGAATTGAACCTGATTTAAACGCTCTCGCTATTTTACCAAAAATTCACCTCGAAGAACCCTATCGTCCTCGCCCCAATTGGGCGGCATGGCTAAAGGCGAAATCTGCCATAGCGTCAGACTTGCAGACATCAGACCGCTCTGGTGGGCTTCGCCTGAACGATTACGCTCTTGTTGTACAGGCTGCAATGGCCGGTGAAGGCGTAGCTATCGGGTGGCAACACATTGTAGAGCCGCTTGTTCAACAAGGTCTGTTGCAATATTTCGGAGATCATGAATGGAAAACAGGTGCGCAATTTCACTTGATTTGGAGTGAAACTAGGCCACTGTCCAAAGATGCTGAACTGGTTCGCGACTGGATTATTCAATCATCAGGCTATAAGTGAACATAAGTCTTTCACGCTGTACTAATAAAATCTCCTAATGCTGAAGTTTTTAGTCCTCTAATTCATATTTTTGCGTAAATTGGTGATGTAAAGACTCGCGAGCATGGAGGCCAATATGACCGCGACTATTGGTAATATACAGGCTGATGCCAAAACTGGTGGATTAAGTTTTGCTGGAAAAGTTCTTCACCCCTTATGGCTTCGCGAACGGGTTGTTGAGACCAACGCTTTTGACCCTATAAGCCATCAGCGTCTTTACGAGCCTGCAGAACTTGATCCAAGCATAATTGTTCAATCAGCTGAGATCAGTGCGGATGACAAGCTATCCATTAAGTTTTCAGATGGGTATGCGGGCATCTTCGATATAGTAGAGCTAGCCCGTGAGATCGGCTTAACAGACAACCCGGAAACCATCCCATTACCAAAAAGCTGGAATTCGAATCTCAACTTTAAGCGATTTGACTGGAATGCTCTGGATGATCCGGCTGAGATGAAGGCACTTTTGACCGCCTATTTTGAAAATGCCTTTTGCATAATGGATAATACGCCAACAGATAGGGATAGCCTCAAGAAACACGCCCGGCGTTTCGGGTTTCTCCGGGACACTAATTTTGGTGAAATATTCAATGTTGAAACCAAGCCTTCCGCTACAGATCTGGCTTATACTGACGTTGCATTGGCTTCACATACAGACAATCCTTATCGCTGGCCTGTGCCGAGTATTCAATATCTTCATTGTCTGGCCAATGAGGTTCAGGGCGGACTATCAACGCTGGTTGATGGAATGGCCGTTGCCGAAGCCTTGGCTCAGGAAAATCAAGCATGGGCGGATATATTAGAAACCGTGCCTGTTCGCTTTAGATATGATGGCCCAACAGGAATTTATGAAGATACGGCGCCGCTAATCGCCCGAGATTATCGCGGCTTCGTCAATCATATTCGGTTTAGTCCGCGGCTTGATTTTGTTCCGGCTCTTGACCCTGATACTTTAACAATATTTTATGCTGCTCGCCGTCGAATGCATGAACTGGCTAATGATTTGAAGTTTCAAATTCAGTTCCCTTTCAAGCCCGGTACGCTGCTTATGATGAATAATTATCGTTTATTCCACGGCCGCACCGCATTTAACGGAAAACAAGGCTATCGGCACTTACAGGGCTGCTATATCGATCATGATGGGCCTCAGTGTCTTTATCGCCTTTTGGCAACGGGACACACAGAAACATTTGTTCAGCGCGAAAGTTAGAAATTATGGATACTGTATCCTTTACTAAAATGTCCGATGGCACTGAGGAAGACTATGCTTTTCTGGCTGCGCATGAAGCCGAATATGCCAAAGAACTGCCAAACCGGATCATGGATGCTCTTGCCGGGCTTCGTAATTCTCTGGCCGGTTACAAAATTGACCGCCTGGAACACAGCCTGCAATCAGCTACACGCGCTGAGCGTGATGGCGCTGACATAGACTGGATCGTCTCAGCTCTGGTTCATGACATTGGTGATGACCTGGCCCCCTATAATCATGACAGCCTTGCCGCTAATATTTTGCGGCCCTATGTGCGCGAAGAATGCGCCTGGGTGGTACAGCATCATGGTATTTTTCAATATAAATATTACGCTGACAAAGTGGGGCTCGACCCGGAAGCCCGGCAGAAATTTGCCGGTCATGAGCATTTTGACGCAGCCGTGATGTTTTGTGAACGCTGGGATCAGACATCTTTCGACCCGGACTATGATACTTTCGAGCTTGAACACTTCCGGCCTATGGTCGAAGAGGTTTTTACGCGCAAAGCCTGGGGTGCTGAGGCTTAACTGGATTTTGCTCGCTCTCTCAAAACTTTCTTTTGAATCTTACCCGTCGCGGTTTTAGGCAATTCCCCAAATATGATTTTCTTGGGCCGTTTAAACCGGGCCATATTATTGCCGCAGTGATCAATCAATTCTTGCTCCGTAACATTAGAACCCGCAACAAGTTCAATAAAAGCACAAGGCACTTCCCCCCATTTGTCATCAGGCATAGCGACGACAGCCGCTACATCAACGGCAGGATGCTTATAAAGGGTGTTCTCAACTTCGACCGATGAGATATTTTCACCACCTGAAATAATGATATCCTTAGCCCGATCTTTGAGTTGAATATAACCATCAGGATACACGACGCCCAAATCACCCGATTGGAACCAACCGTCTTTAAATGCCTCGGCTGTTGCCGCATGGTCTTTAAGATAACCCTTCATCACCACATTACCGCGCATGACGATTTCGCCCATACTTTCTCCGTCATGCGGAACAGGCTCACCATCTTCGCCAACAACCCGGGCAGCTTCAAGGTTAGTAAAGATAACGCCTTGGCGAGCATTCAGCTCCGCCTGATCAGAAATCGACTTTGCGGACCATTCTTCTTGGGGAGAAGCCTGAAGGACGTGCCCATAAGTTTCAGTCAGGCCGTAAACATGCATGATTTCATAGTCCATATGAGCCATAGCTTCGAGCACACTGGCAGGCGGCGGAGCGCCAGCAGTCATAGCTTTTACGGTATGTTTAAAGTTCGGTTTGATATCCTCAGGCGCACTGGCGAGCATGTTCATGATGATAGGCGCGCCGCCAAAATGCGTGATGTTATATTTGCCCGCCTGCTCAAAGAATTTCTCAGGTGAAAAGTGGCGTAAACACACAATCGTTCCTGCCATGAGAGTCATGGTCCAGCCATGCCCCCAGCCATTACAGTGAAACATCGGGACCGTATAAAGATAGCGAGGATGCATCGGCAGAGCCCAGCTGGCGACTGTCCCCATAGCCATCAGGTAAGCACCACGGTGATGATAGACGACACCTTTAGGACGACCAGTTGTGCCGGATGTATAATTTAGCGCCATAGCTTGCCATTCATCGGCAATCGGTTCTGGAATTGTGTCAGGGCTTTGAGCACCAATAAAGTTCTCATAGGTGAGTGATCCGCTCGGGATATCAGGCTTGTTATCAGCATAGGCGTCATCAACGATAATGACATCCGGACTTAGATTACTAATCTCGAGTGCGGCAGCAAGAACAGGGTAAAGTTCTCTATCTGTAATAAAAACCTGGCTTTCAGCATGGTCAATTATATACGCAATTGTATCAGCATCCAGCCGCGTATTGACCGAGTTTAACACGCAGCCCGCCATAGGCACGCCGAACTGACATTCAAACATCTCTGGCGTGTTGTGCAGGAGTACAGATACAGTATCGTTTCTACCAAGTCCGCGAGCATTTAAAGCTGCAGCTAATTGGCGGCACCGCCCTCTGGTCTCGGCCCATGTATAGCTGCGGTCATTATAAACAACAGCCTGACGATGCGGATAAATGTCGGCTGTACGGTCCAGAAAGCTTGTTACTGATAACGGTACATAATTCGCAGCATTCATCTCTAGCTGATCATATGCATTCATCATTTTTCCCCATATTTTTTCTTGTTGTGACAGGCCATGTGAATTTTCGCAATATCGGGATGAGTTATTTACCGCTCTTAATGTTACTTATCGGTCTATCGAATGATAGTTGGCCTGCTATGGTGAAACTATGCGCTATAACGCTTTACAAATTCTACGGCAGGGCCTTACGGGTCATAAAGGATGGAAACCCGCTTGGCGTAAAGCCGATCCCAAACCAGAATATGATATTATAATTGTCGGCGGCGGCGGTCATGGCCTTGCAACGGCCCATTATCTGGCAAAGACATTTAAGCATCATAAAGTTGCTGTTCTGGAAAAAGGCTGGATTGGCGGCGGCAATGTTGGACGAAATACAACGATTATACGTTCGAACTATATGCTGCATGAAAATGAAGGTTTTTACGAATTTTCGCTTAAACTCTGGGAGAATCAAGAGCGGGAGCTAAACTATAATTCCATGGTTTCTCAGCGCGGGATTATAAATCTGTACCATTCAGACCCACAGCGAGACGCTTATGTGAGACGCGGAAATGCTATGGCGCTAAACGGGGCAGACCCTGTTTTACTGGATCAAGCGGCTCTGCGTAAGATGTGCCCGTTTCTTAATTTTGATAATGCACGATTTCCGATTAAAGGCGGATTGATGCAGCCTAGAGGCGGCACTGTGCGCCATGATGCAGTTGCCTGGGGTTATGCCCGAAGCGCAGATCAACAAGGCGTGGACATAATCGAAAATTGCGAGGTCACCGGTTTCATCATCAATGATGGTATCTGCAGCGGAGTTGAAACAAGCAGAGGGCAAATCAAAGCCAGCAAAATCGGTGTGGCAGTCGCTGGATCATCCTCCCGCGTTATGTCTATGGCCGGCATGCGCCTGCCAATGGAAAGCCATGTCTTACAGGCTTTTGTTTCCGAAGGTTTGAAACCCCTTATACCCGGCGTCATCACTTACGGCGCAGGCCATTTTTACGTGAGTCAGTCAGATAAAGGCGGACTTGTATTTGGGGGTGATATTGACGGGTATAACAGCTACGCACAGCGCGGGAACCTGCCCGTTGTTGAAGATGTTTGCGAAGGCGGGGTGTCTCTGATGCCTATGATTGGGAAGGCTCGCCTTCTGCGTATGTGGGGCGGGATTATGGACATGTCTATGGACGGATCTCCGATCATCGACAAAACACATATCGACGGTCTCTATTTTAATGGCGGTTGGTGTTATGGCGGCTTTAAAGCAACACCCGCATCTGGTTATTGTTTTGCCCAGCTCATCGCAACGGATATGCCTCATGAAACTGCAAAACACTATCGTATGGATCGCTTTAGCCGCGGGCTGATGATCGATGAAAAGGGACAGGGCGCACAGCCCAATTTGCATTAGGGGAATGGAGAGATGATCATAAACCATCCCCTACTCGGCCCGCGTGACGCTTCAGAATTTGTCTATTTAGGTGATGCGTCTCTTATGAACCGCCCTAACCCTAAATCAGAAACGGCCGCAGAGGATTTTCACGCTTATATGTATTTACGTGACAATCCGCCCGGAGAGCATCGGGAACTCTGGTTTCATGAGCAAGGCGATAGATCGTGGCTGATAGTAACGCGGAACACTCTGACCCATGAAATTACCAAGGTCGAATTGGCCAGATCATCAAAGGGCTTAATAACATGAGCCTTATCAATAAAAATATTCCGCTTTCCTTCACGTTTGATGGAAAGTCATATTTTGGGTTTGAAGGCGACACTCTCGCCTCAGCCCTTATTCGCAATAAAGTCCGACTGGTAGGCCGTTCATTTAAATATCATCGGCCTCGCGGCATTATGGGCGCAGGTAGTGAAGAGCCAAATGCTTTGGTTGAAATACATGCTGATGGAGTTTGTGAACCTAATCGTCGCGCGACAACCATAAAACTATTTGATGGCCTCAGTGCCAAAAGTCAGAACGGGTCTCCAAGTCTTGGATTCGACGTGTTAGCCATTAATGACTGGCTCTCGCCCTTTTTATCCACAGGATTTTACTACAAGACATTCATGTGGCCCAAAGCGTTTTGGGAAAAAGTCTATGAGCCCGCTATCCGGCGCGCGGCCGGTCTTGGTAAAATAATCCAAAAACCTGATCCAGATAGTTACGACAAAGGTTTTTTGCATTGTGACGTTTTAGTAATTGGAGGGGGCCCAGCAGGTTTGCAAGCCGCGCTTGATGCTGGCCGCGTCGGCAAGCGAGTTATCCTGGCAAATGATGACTTTGTCTTAGGTGGACGATTATTATCAGATCCGATCCTGATTAATGATAAGCCTTCCATAGAATGGGCCCAAAACGTTGAGGCTGAACTACGCTCCATGGATAATGTTCGCATATTAGAGCGCACCACCGTTTACGGAGCCTATGATCACGGGATATTCGGAGCTCTGGAAACCAAGACGGATGAAATCGGCGGATCCGGAGCGCGCATGGTTTTGTGGAAAATTTATTCCAAAGCCTCAATTTTAGCTGCCGGAGCAACAGAACGCCCAATTGCTTTTGCCAATAATGATCGCCCTGGCATTATGCTGGCAAGCGCAGTGAGGACCTACCAAAAACGATTTGAAGTCGATCCGGGCGTTAACATTGCATTATTTTCCAATAATAACAATGCCTTATCGACTTTACATAAAGTTTTAATTGATGCCCGTGAAAATGAATTCGTGATCGACACTCAAGGCCGTAAATCACTCAAGTCCATACGCCTTAATGATGGCCGTAATATAAAGGCTGATTGTCTTGCAGTCAGCGGAGGCTGGAACCCGAATGTTCACCTAACCTGTCATCAACGCAGCCGTCCTGTATGGGATGAGAAAAAATCTTGTTTTTTACCTAATATCAACAGCTTACCCAAAAATATGCATGTTATTGGCGCAGCTAATGGCAACTTCACAATGTCAGAAGTTTTTGAAAGCGTACGTCTTACCGGCAAAGCACTTGGGCACAAACCTGCTGATTCCCCTCCTACGGATTCTGAAACTTATGAAGTCACGGCCTTTTGGCACGTCAAAGGCAAGAAGAGAGCTTGGGTTGATTACCAGAATGATGTGACCGCCAAGGACATCACTCTGGCCCATCAGGAAGGGTTTTCCTCTGTTGAACATGTTAAACGCTATACCACGCTTGGAATGGCGACAGATCAAGGCCGCACATCCAATGTAATCGGGCTTGCTATTTTGGCGGATGCCACCGGGCAGACTATTCCTGAAACAGGAACAACTATTTTTCGCCCGCCTTTCACGCCAGTTCCTATTGGAGCATTTGCAGGACCGCATAAGGAACAGCATTTCAAACCTACCCGTCTCACGCCCAGCCATAAATACGCTGAGGAATCCGGCGCTACCTTTGTGGAAACGGGGTATTGGAAGCGCTCACAATGGTTTGCCAAAGAAGGTGAACAAGGTTGGCGCGATAGTGTTGACCGTGAAGTCATTACAACACGTGGTTCTGTCGGCATTTGTGATGTTTCCACATTGGGCAAAATTGATATTCAGGGCAAAGACGCAGGGGCTTTTCTCAACAAGGTCTATGTCAATTCTTTCAAGTTATTGAAGCCGAGCAAATGCCGCTATGGTTTGATGTTGCGTGAAGACGGTATAGCCATGGACGACGGAACATCCGCACGCTTTTCAGATACGCATTATGTTATGACGACTACCACGGCAAATGCCGGGACTGTTTTTCGTCACTTGGAGTTTGCGCGGCAATGCCTCTTCCCGGAAATGGATGTGCATTTGATTTCAACCACAGAACAATGGGCGCAATATTCTGTAGCTGGCCCGAATGCACGCAAGCTTTTGCAAAAAATTGTCGATCCGGAGCATGATATATCCAATGAAGCCTTTCCTTACATGGCCTGCGGTCAGGTCACTGTTTGCGGCGGCACGCGCGCCCGGATATTCAGACTCTCATTCTCCGGCGAACTTGCTTATGAAATAGCTGTTCCAACCCGATATGGTGACGCCCTTATTCGTAAGCTTATGAATGCTGGCGAGGAGTTTGGTGTTTGTATGTACGGGACTGAAGCTCTTGGCGTTATGCGTATCGAAAAAGGCCATGCCGCAGGTAATGAACTAAATGGTCAGACTACTGCGGGGCATTTGGGCCTAGGCGGCTTTGTATCCAAAAAGAAAGACTGTATTGGTAAAGTTCTGTCTCAACGTGAAGGCTTGATCGCGGATGATGCTTTGCGGCTTGTGGGGTTTGTTGCGGTTGATCCCAGTGATCAAATCACAAATGGAGCTCATTTCATCAATATTGGGGATGATAGAATAGCGACCAATGATCAGGGCTATATGAGCTCGGTCGCATATTCACCTGAGCTTGGTCACTATGTCGGTCTTGGCTTTTTGAAGTCAGGAGCAAACCGCAAAGGTGATGAGCTATGGGCTGTCGACTTTGTACGCAATCATCACATCAAAGTGCGCGTCGTTAGCCCGCATTTTGTCGATCCAGATGGGGAGCGTCTCCGTGGCTAATTTAACGCTTCAATCTCCACTAAGTGGCCATAGTCGTAAATACCTAGGCATAACTTTACGAGAAATGTCTGATTTTGAAATCGTATCGATCGCCGTTGTAAATGGTGAGGAAACTAATTTTGGAAAGATGTTCAAGAAAGCCTTTGATGCCGCCCCACCTTCTCCAGCAACATTTTCACAAACGAAAACAGGCAAAGTGCTGTGGACCGGACAGAGTCAATATTTTCTTTTCCAAGATGGACAAGACGATCGCCTTGATGAGGCATTAGCGAAAACTTTTGAGGGTAAAGCCTATACAACACTTCAAACTGACGGATGGGCAGCTGTCGAAGTAGCAGGGTCTAGGGTTCATGATCTTTTGGAGCGTTTTATTCCATTGGATATAAGCCATGCCAAAATCGGTTTTGGCGCACGCACTACAGCGCATCATATGAGCGTTCTAGTTATGAAAACATCTGAAGACACTTATGAGTTATTGACGCCTCGTAGCTCGTCAAAGACCTTTCTAGAAGCTCTTGAACACGTAACAGGGCACATTAGCAGAGCCAGAACTTAATCATCAAATATTGCTCCTATGGGATAGCTGATATATGAAATGTCATGGCTGATTACGTAGTTTATGATGTTTTCACTGATACAGCTTTTGGGGGCAACCAACTCGCTGTGTTTCCTGAGGCAAGCTCCCTGCACGAAAATGCGCTGCAGAAAATAGCCGCAGAGTTTAATTTTTCTGAGACGACATTTGTTTATCCGCCCCGCCATGATGGCCACGCGGCCCGAGTTCGTATTTTTACGCCAACATCAGAAGTCGACTTCGCCGGACACCCATTGATCGGAACTGTTATTGCGCTCTCAAAATTGGGCTATCCATCACCTATGATATTGGAACTGGGAATTGGCCCCATAGAATGTCTGGTTAGTGACACTGGCGCTTCTTTTACTGTTTCAAAACCACTGCAAAAAATATCAGAACCCGATATAACCCGCGTTGCAACGGCTCTTGGTTTGCCGATTGATGCTATTAAAACAAATATACACCCCCCTGTTCAGGCCAGCCTTGGACTACCATTTGCCTTAGTCGAACTAGATTGTCGGGAATCTCTTTCAGCCTGTAACCCCGATATCAAAACTATTCGTGAATGCGCGAAATTGTATCCGACTGGATTAGACTTTGCCCTTTTTGCTTATGTGAGAGATGGCGGAGATATCAAGTCCCGTATGTTTGCTCCGCTGGATAATATTCCCGAAGACCCGGCAACTGGCAGCGCATCTGCTACATTGGCGGCATTACTAACCGAAATCCTTGGAGAACCTCAAAATTTGTCATTTACACAAGGCGAGGACATGGGACGACCATCTTACATCAAGGCGTCAACCACAAAAGATCCTATAACCATCACCATCTCTGGGAATGCTGTTCAAACAATGGCCGGGAAGTTTATTCTCTAATTTCTAATACTCTTACCATGATCGAGCAATCCAGTGATCCGTTCTTGGGTCTCGACTGTTTTCGCGAGGGTTAGAAATGCACGGCGTTCCGCATCCAGTAAGTCCTGTTCTGTCCACTGGGTTCCAGCTTCAATCTCGCCGCCTGTAAGAATGCGCGCAAATTCGGTCGAAACCGCAGCATCGTGAGGATAGAGCTTACCTTTCTGAACCATGTCATTGGCCCATTTAACCATTTTATCAAACATGGGTTTACCAGCCATTTTAAGCGGCGGCCGGTCAAAGCCTGCCTGTTCATGACCTGATTTTATAGCGGTCATAGCCTCAGTAAACAGGCGGTCGCGATTATTGACATAACGGTCATTAGGGCGAAGCATAGCCATCTCTCGCGCAAGCACGGGAGAGCTGGCCGTTTTCCCATAACCAAGGGCCATAAATGCCTCCCAAGCGGCTGCATCCATATCGCATTCCTTAGCTGCCAGCCAACGGTAGAGCGTTTCTTTACAGCCCCCGCCGCCCGGAATAAGACCAACTCCGGACTCGACAAGGCCCATATTTGAATTGGCATGACAGATGACTTGCTTCGCGTGGAGAACAACTTCGAAACCGCCGCCTAATGAAAGACCTACGGGCGCTGCAATAACAGGGAATGGAGCACGCGCCATTTTAAGACCTGTTTGCTGAAAATGATTTAGGAAACTATCAAGGCGGCCCCAATCTTTTGCCTCAAAACAAGATCTAACTTCACGCAAATCTGCCCCGCATGAGAAATGCTGAGCATCATTGTGAACAATAAGTCCGGCTAGCCCATGATCTGTTACATGGTCGAGAGCTTTATCCAATATGGCCATAGAGTGTGACCCAAGCGCATTTGCCTTGGAATGAAACTCAACAAGCGCAACATCATCAATTACGTAGGCGCTAGCTGCGTCATTACTGAATATTGGAGATAGGGTTTTCTTGCGATCATTAAAGCGAAGTGTGCCTTCTGGCCGTTCAATTGGCCTAGTACCACCGTCATAGACAAGTGCTGATAACTCTTTGTCGGTTTGATAAAAACTCTTCCCCGAAGCCTGCCTTAAATAATCCGGCACATGACGCTGCTCTTTCTCAAGGCGCTCGATAAGGTAATCAGGGCCGATAGCATCTATAAGTTCAAATGGGCCTTTAATCCAATTATAGCCCATTTTCATGGCGTCATCGACACCTACGGGCGTCTCCCCCACTTCAGGAATAAGCCCAGCAGTATAAACTAAAACCCGTGACATAACCTGCCACGCATAATCTCCGTAGTGGCTATCATCGTTAAGGATATGAACAATCCCGTCTTTCTCTGCTTTAGCTGCAGGCCCGTGATTAAACGGATTGATAGTTTCATAGTCTCCGGTTTTGAGATTGATGACTTGTTTTATTCCCTCTGTGGTGCGGTAAAATCCCTGTCCTGATTTACGGCCTTTCTGGCCATTGGCAATCATATCTGCCATCAGAGGCAGCTTGGTTCCGAACGTATGAAAATCATCACCTTTGGGCAAAGTGTTGACGAGACTGGCTGCTACATCAGACATCAGATCAATTCCGATCAAATCATAAAGCCCAAATACGCCTGTCTTTGGGATACCCATAGGCCGCCCGAAAATGCCGTCGGCTTCAACGGGCGACAAACCCATATCATTCGCAAGATGTAGCGCGGTCTGTATGGCGTAACAGCCGACGCGATTACCAAGAAAGCCGGGTGTGTCTTTACAAAACACCACGCCTTTGCCCAAATCACGATCACAAAACTCTCGAAGTTCATCCATAATCGCAGGGTCAGTGTCCTCGCCGGAAACAAGTTCCAACAGAGGCATCATTCGAACGGGATTAAAAAAATGGGTGATGGCAAATCGTTTGCGAAATGCCAGTGGCATATCTTCTACTAAAAGACGGATCGGAATAGTTGAAGTGTTTGAGCTGATAATCGCATTATCATGGCACACATTGTCGAGCTTCTTATACAGATCTTTTTTGAGATCTAGGCGCTCCAGAATAGCCTCTGCGATCCAATCGCATTCCGATAATTTATCGAAATCGTCGCGAATATTGCCGATAGTGATCAAATCACCAGCCGCAGGGCTTAGAACCCCTGGATTGGACGGGTCTGTAACCCGGTCCTTACCGCGCCGCGCAAGCGCGTTAACATCATCACCTTCGCTTGGAAGATCCAGCAAAAGTACTTCTATACCTGCATTGGCAACTTGCCCGGCAATACCGGCTCCCATTGTGCCTGCGCCGATGACAGCTGCTTTTTTAATAGCCATAAGAGTGCCTTTATGCTGCGACTTGAATTTGCACCGATGATATAAAGTTCCGGAGTGCGTTCAGTGTTTTACGAGGGGCTTCAATGGGCAGCATGTGCCCATAGCCCTTTATAATCATTGGATTTACACCCATATTTTCCGCCAACTTCAACCCCGCTTTAATTGGTGTCATCTTGTCTTTATCCGCTAAAATGCAGCAGGCAGGAATGTTACCAAGAGCGCTTATAGCATCATTACCCGTCTTATAGTCTGCACAAGCCTGCAAATCCGCTGCAAGTGGATTACGGCTCATAATAGCCCTCCCAATAGCAATAGGCTGCATGCCTGGCACAGCGCTTCGTCCATTATGGGCACTGGGTCCAAAGCCCCAATTGACCATCATGTGGGCCGCTTTTGCTGAGCTATCTTTAGCCGTGTCAATCAAGGCCTGGTTCACAGGAATGGCTGCGGCCGTTCCAATCGCTGTAAGTGATAAGACACGCCCTGGATTATTCTTCGAAAACTCAAGCGCCGTTAAAAACCCCTGCGAATGACCAACAATATGCGCAGATTTAACGCCGGCTTCATCCAATAATTGTTCAAGCCATTCTGCACTTTGCTCGATACTTTCACAGGCAGCCCCACTCGACAGACTGTGCCCAGGTAAATCAGGAGCCAAAACAGAATATCCATGATAAGCGAACCAGCGGGTCTGCAAAGCCCAGCTGCGGTGATCAAGACCGCTACCATGCAGAAACACAACTGTGGGTAGTTCGGGGTTAAATGTTTTACCGCCTGTTGCGATGAACACTTCTGCGTTGTTGACTCTCAGTTTCATTCTGAAACCCTCACTGCAGCTTTCAGGCCTTTTGCAAAGTCACTGGTGATATCTTTTATGTCTTCAAGGCCTACTGACACACGGATCAAGTCTTCAGATATACCCGATGCTTCCAAGGCTTCTTTTGTCAGACGAGAATGGGTTGTACTTCCTGGGTGCAGCACCAGAGTCCTGCTATCCCCTACATTTGCCAAATGGCTGGCCAAGCCTACAGAATTGATAAAGGCCGCTCCGCCTGCACGACCGCCAGCAACTCCAAAACACAGCATTGACCCGGCGCCATCCGGAAATAATGTTTTAGCCACCTCACAGCTATCATTCGTATCAAGTTCAGGGTGGTTGACCCAGGTGACAGCTTCTTGTTCAAGTAGCCAATCCCGCAAAGCTTTGGTGTTTTCGACATGTTTTTTCATACGTAGGGACAGCGTTTCCACACCTTGTAAAATCAAGAACGCATTTTGCGGAGCCATAGCCGGGCCAAGATCGCGCATGGCTTCCGACCGAACTTTCATGACAAAACAATTTGGACCAAACTCTTCCCAAAACCGCATACCATGATAAGGCGCAAAAGGTTCCGTCATTTCAGGGAAACGACCATTGCCCCAATCAAAATTGCCCCCATCTATTATAGCGCCGCCGATGGCCGCACCGTGACCACCAATCCATTTGGTGACAGAGTGCACAACGATATTGGCACCATGCTCTATGGGCCTGCAAAGGGCTGGTGTCGCAAATGTTGCGTCCACAACAACAGGCACGCCCATTTCATTGGCAATTTTCGCGATCTCAGGCAGGTTGGAAACCTCCATGCCCGGGTTAGAGATACTCTCGCAAAAGACCAGCTTGGTGTTAGGCTTAATTGCAGCTCTAAGAGCTTCCGGATTATTGATCGGTACAAAATCCGTGTTGATATTAAAGCGTGGTAGTGTGTGACGTAACAAGGTCGCCGTTGAGCCGTAAATTTGTGCTGATGAGACAATGTGATCTCCGGCGGAACAAAGAGTCGTAAAAGTCGAATAGAGTGCAGACATACCAGAGGCTGTGCAAATAGCGCCGGTTCCACCTTCTAACGCTGCCAGTCGCTGTTCTAATACAGCAACAGTCGGGTTGGATATCCGCGAATAAATATGCCCGCCGCGCTCAACATTAAATAATGATTGCGCATCAGAAACATCATCAAAGGCAAAAGATGTTGTTTGGTATATGGGTACGGCACGAGATCCATGTTGGGGTTCCGGCGAGTAACCAGTATGCAAGGCAATAGTGGAGGGTTTGTAAAATGAAGAATTACTCATGATTATTCCAAATTATTCAGACATTCTCGTACTGACACAAGAGCATATTGTCGAGCAATCTCAGGCCATATATTGGATTATGTGTTCTAATATTGTTTCCGATTGATCCAATTGTACTAGATGACCAGCATTGGAGACAGAATGAAAATCATTTTGGCCAATAGCTCTGTTCAGACGGCGCCCTGTTTCAATGGGAATCCACTCATCTTCTTCCCCCCAAAGAATTCTGACCGGACATCGGATTGTTGAATACAAAGCTTCCACTTCGTCTGTATATTTTTGGTCAGCCTGCCCGATTTGCCTATAAAAAGCTGATTGACCAGCATCTGTCATCCAAGGGCTGATCAAAGCGTTCAAATCATCACTCGGCAATGATTTATATAACGCCCCCTTTATATAGGCCTCCAGAATCGCCTTATGAATATAACGAGGTAGGCCTGCAAAAGCAGCTTCATGTTTTTGGACATGTGCAAAGAACGGGGAGCCCCAAGGTGCCATTGCTACAACATTCATCAATATCCATTTTTTGTAGTCAATGCCGTGAAGTAAATGCGCTCGTAAGGAAATGGCCCCGCCAAAATCATGAGCGACCATATAGGGGCTTTCCAGATTCCAATGTTGTATAAGCTCAGTAAAAATTTGGC
>JAHDGM010000058.1 GCA_020627655.1 Hellea sp. | reverse complement strand
CAATTATCGGGAGGCTTTGTTCCAGTAAATGCTCGCCTGTTTTGATGGAGTTCTCATCAATCGGTTGGCCAAGCATGGGCGCAAACATCTTGTTGAATTGAATTCTGGAAAAAGGGCTGCGCACATGTTGCACAACATAGTCCATCCACTGCTCTACATGAGCTTGTCCTTTAATATCAGCTGGATATAAATCTGATCCTTGTTTCTTGGCCAAGTAACGCATTATGGTCAGGCTTTCGGAAATGCGAAAATCCTGATCTTCTAAGGCCGGCACTTTACCGGCCCGGTTGACGGCTAAGAAATCTTCGGAACGTTGTTCGCCAGAGGGTAGGTCAACAACCTGTTTTTTAAACTCTATACCGGTTGCGTGTGCTGTGAACTCAGCACTGAGAGAGGGTGTTGAAAAAGGGTGGATATATAGCTTGATCATTTGATTCCCGTATTGGCTTAACTCATATACTGGCGCATAAAATCGGCTGCATCCAGCGGTATTTTTCGGGCTGGAGGAAAAGCTTTTGCAAAGTTTAAAAAGCCGTGAGGCATAGCTTTTTCGTGGATGTCTTTTACTTTTACGCCAGCCGCTCTCAGGTTTTCTGTATAGGCTCTTCCCTCAGCTCTGAGAGGGTCGAGACCACAGGTCAGAATAAAAGCCGGAGGAACACATTTTAGATCTTTTTCAAGTAAAGGCGAAAGGCGTGTATTATGTGTATCTGCGCCTGCAACGTAATGCTGTTCAATGAATTTCAGGGCAATAACTCCAAGCTGTAAAATATCTTGAGGACCGGGCTTGGGAGGTTTGATTTGAACCAATTGCATGAGCGGATAAAAAAGTATCTGACATTTAACATCCTGGCGGTATTTTTGGGCCAGATAGGCCGTCATGTTCCCGCCTGCGCTATCACCGCCTATGGAAATGTTTCCTGAGTCTATTCCGTATGTTTCTCCGTGTCCATTAAGTGTCCATTTCAGAACTTTTTCGCAATCTTCCGGAGCCGCAGGGTAAGGATGCGAAGGCGCGAGTCTGTAATCGACTGATAAGACGCGAAACCCTGAGCCGCTCGCCAGGCGCAGACAGATGCCTTCATGGGTGTCAATATCACAAGTCACGAACCCGCCACCATGCAAGTAAATAAGAGTAGGGCCTGGCTCTTGGCTGGCATTAAAAGGTTCATATAGCCGAACAGGTACGGCGCGGTGATCATCAGGTATGTTGAAGTTCGTAATATTTGCCATTTTAGGACCGGGTGTGTCGAACTGATTGGTAAGTCGCCGAAAACTTTGATGGAAATTATTGATCTGAAAACCGCTGATGTTTTCCCTAGCGGACTTAAGTTTATCAACTTGTGCCTTGAATTCTTCAGCAATATTTATTTTTGGCGGTTTCATTTACAGTCGCTCCGTGAACTTTATTCTTATAGGTAGCGCGGGGCCATGAAATAACAAGATATTCGCGCAACAAAAAACCCGCTTAAAGCGGGTTTAAAACGTTTCATATCAGTTTGCAGATTATGCGGCGGCTTCGTCGCCTTTTTCTGCATTGTCATTTTCGCTTTCAGCGGCTTTAGCGGCCTTTGCAGCCTGACGCGTTCGGGCTTTGGTTAGGGTATCAAGAACTTCGTCGAGGGCCACGCCGCGATTTACTTTTTTGATTGCTGCGACTTCGCGGACCATACGGTCAAGCGCGCATTCATAAAGTTGACGTTCGGAATAAGACTGATCAGGTTGAGTTTCGCCCCGATGTAAATCGCGAACAACTTCAGAAACAAGAATAAGGTCACCTGAGTTGATCTTCGCCTCATATTCCTGAGCGCGGCGACTCCACATTGTGCGCTTAATGCGGGCACGGCCTTTTAGGGTTGTGAAGGCGTCTTTCAGAACATTTTCGTTGGATAGTGGACGCATGCCGGATGTTGCGGCTTTGGCGGTTGGAACGCGGAGTGTCATTTTATCCTGTTCAAACGCAACCACATAAACTTCGATATCGAAGCCAGCGATGACTTCTTGTTCAATGCCGGTCACATGGCCGACACCATGGGCTGGATAGACAATATATTGATTGATTTTAAATTTACCGTGCGGCTTTTTTTTCGCCGTCTTTTTAGAGGCGGATGCTTGCGATGCCATATTATGATTTTCCTTCTATGCGTCGAGCGCATTGCTTTTACAAACAAATAGCGCGGCCAGTAGGATACCTAAACCGCGCTTATATGAACGCATTATATCAGAAAAATGACTAAAAATCCAGCACTGCCCACAAAAAAGTTCATGTTTGAGCTAAATATTAGCTCAAATCGGCTTGTAAAACCCAGATTACGCTGAGTTAGTCGCCTTTACCGGGTTTTTCGCTGAAATACTTCTCAAACTTACCCGTTTCCGATTCAAAGGCTTCACTATCAGCCGGAGGCGTACCTTTAAGCGTAATATTGGGCCAGATCTCGGCATATTTCGAGTTGATTTCCAGCCATTTCCCATCGGGATCATCTTCGGTATCTGGAACAATGGCGTCGACCGGGCATTCCGGTTCGCAGACGCCGCAATCAATGCATTCATCTGGATGAATAACGAGCATGTTCTCGCCTTCATAAAAACAATCGACCGGACATACTTCTACGCAATCCATCAATTTGCACCGAATGCATTCATCTTTGACAATATAAGTCATGTTTGGCCCTTGAGAATTTCGCTAGGCATTTGGAGTCTCAGGCAGGCTTTGTCAATAGTCAGCTCTGTCACAAGTCTGTGTAGCCAGCAGGTTATAACATTTTCGTGCTTCTGAGACCGGACCTCGGCGCATGGGATAACTCACGACTTCAACCTGGATAAGGGTGGTTCCTCTCATAAAACTAATCTGATCCGGTATAGTCACATTATAACCAGGTTTGGTTATGCGTTGGGTGTATTGGCTGCGCGTTAACCGGACTTTACCAGATTGGATGAGTTTTACGGCCAGCGCGCGTGTCTTTAAAAGACGTGTTCGATAAAGCCATATATCAAGCCTTTGTGAACCCGTATCCTTAACCAAGGTTACTCGCCGTTTTTATCATCTTTGTTATTCTTTTTTAGGGCTGCCAAAGCTGCAAATGGGGAGTCTTCATTGCGCCGTGGTTCCCGTTTTCCGTATTTAGGGGCACGAGGTTTGAAGCTTTTATCTTTTTTCCGATTCCCGCCTTTACGATGACCACGATTATCGCGCCCTTTATAGCGAGATCCCGGTTTTTTACCCGTAAAAGGCATGAACCAGAATTCCCGATTTTCTGTTTCAGTGAACGTACCATCTTCATGGGTTTCACGAAAGTTGTAGACATTCAGGGGTTTGTCTTTGGGTTGGGGGCGTTTGTGAGAATGAATGCCGACAGTATCGCGGGGCATTAAATCCGGCGTTTCGTCGGTTTTGGCCTCTGGTGATGCGTTACTAGACTCGCTTTCATCTTTATCACTCGGCGTATCTTTTGAGGTTTCCGCTTTGGGCGCAGGGTGAGCTTTTATAAATCGATCGGGAACAGGCGCTGCCAATTCAGGACGTAAATTTTCCGCATTGTCGTCTTCTATGATTTGTGACTGATAGCCTAATGATGTGAGTACACCTCTTACCTCTTCATAGGTACATCCTAATAGGGCGAGCATTTCCTGCATGATACGGAAACGCCTTGTGCCGGATTCTCGTTGGGCTTGCCGTATAACTGCTGCCAGTCTGTTGAGAATATCAAAGCGTACAATACGAGGACCGCAGGTTTTGTATCCCGCAAGGGCGATTGTATTTTCGGAAAAATTATCGGAACTCAAATCACCTTCATTGGCAATAGATGTTACGCCGGCAAATGGAATGAATGGATTTCCAGATCCGCCTGCGCCAAAAGCTTTTAATGAACTTAACAACGTTGCGGGTTTAGGGCGTATCATCTCGCGCATGTAAACGTCATATTGGCCGAAGGTCACTCCGAGTTCACGAAATGGCTTGCGGGCATCTTGGTTCAAGCCACCAATCGTCACGCTATGATATCGGCGGTCTAAGTGCCCGAAGTTTTCATAAAGGGTATAAGCAAAGCCTTTCACATCCGCCTGCGCGTCCTCAGCTTCACTAAGAGCTTTCAGGCCTTGCAGCGGAGCGAGTTTTTCCCGGGCTTCAGTTCGTAAAAAGTCCCGCATACGTTCTTCAGCCATGGCGCGAAGATTAGCTTGTCCCAATTCGCCTCCAATAATTGTGACGTCCGGATTAAATATGGAGCCGCCTTTTGAAATTTGACCGACAGCTGATCCTCCCCACAAAATCTGACCTTTAGCAGATAAGGTGAAAATCGTGTGAGTTCCGCCGACAATAGACGTCAAGCGCCGATTAACCTCCGGCGCCACGGCTTTCTCAGCGGCTTCTCGCAAGGTTTTAGCCTCCAATTCAGATTGGCTTTCATCAACCTGAAAAGTCAGACCTTCCAATCGTCCAATTTGATGGTCTTCAACCCAGACCGCCCCATCGTCTTTTATAGTGGGTTCCATATATGTCCCCGTTATCCCACGCATAATAGCACGAGTTCGTCGATCTACAAACTTTGCGGTGAGCTTCTCATGTAAAGCATCCGAAAGTCTGTTCTCGATATCCCTTGTGCGATTAATCCAATATTTAACATCTGGCATCCAATCCGGTTTATGGGCACAAAATGTCCATGTCCGTATATGTGCAAGACGCGTCGCTAAAATATCAACCCCGCCTTCAACATGGTCAAGACTGCTCACCTGTTTATTCAGAAAATCTTCGCCGATTACACCATCTCCGGATGAAATTTCATCATAAATTTCCCGTATTAAGCGAACATGGCTATCTATCGTCATATTTCGGAAATCGGGGATTTGGCAAACCTCCCATATGAGGCGAAGCCCTTGCGATGAACTCGCGTCATGTTGGATGTCAGTCATGGATGAGAATCGCTCCAGTGCGGCCTCATCTACCGCTTCAGCAATTCGCCGAAGCCGTTTATGGGGCGTTGGTTTCGCCAGAGTTTGTTTGAGCATTTCAAGGGAGGATAAATCCAAATTAGTATTGCGCCATTCGGCGTATCGCATAGGTTCATAGGCGTGATTTTCAATCCGCCCAACTAACTGTTCATCAAAACTCATACAGTCGCCTGTTGGGCCAAAGCTGCCATCATTTCTAAAGCGCCCGGCACGTCCGGCTATCTGGCCGACTTCCATTGGTGTCAATATACGGCGCTTACGGCCATCAAATTTACGCAGCGATGCAAAAGCTACGTGATCGGCATCCAGATTAAGCCCCATTCCAATCGCATCTGTAGCCACAAGAAAGTCGACTTCGCCGGACTGATAAAGCTCAGCCTGCGCATTTCGAGTTCTGGGGGATAGAGCGCCCATGACAATAGCTGCACCGCCCCGGAAGCGCCGTATTAACTCGGCGATGGCATAAACTTCGGCTGCCGAAAACGCGACAATGACTGACCGCTTGGGCAGGCGCGTAATTTTGAGTGGCCCGGAATAGGAAAGTGTCGAGAAACGTTCGCGCCTCTCAACCTCCAAATTCGGCAATAAATCTATCAGGATGTCCCGGGCGGTTTCGGCTCCTAGAAACAGGGTTTCTTCCCGACCGCGCAGGTGCAGGATTCTGTCCGTGAATATATGACCTCGTTCGGGATGGTTCATCAGTTGAACTTCATCAATGGCTACGAAAGCGAATTGATGGTCACCCAGCTTTCGCGGCATGGCTTCTACGGTGCAGACATAATAACGCGCCGTTTTGGGGATAATTTTCTCTTCACCTGTGATGAGTGCGCAAAGAGCAGGGCCTTTTAAGGCGCAGATTTTATCATAAATTTCCCGCGCTAATAACCGTAAAGGCAGGCCAATGACGCCGCTTTCACGTGCCAGCATGCGTTCAATGGCATAATGTGTTTTACCGGTATTTGTCGGCGCTAAAATAGCTTTGACAATTGGGCGGTCATATGGGTTTGGCATAGCCTCGCTATGACCTATTCTATTAAGTGGAGCAAGGGCGCTTTGATGGCAGCTAGCCTTTTTTCAACTCTGCATCTTTCACTTTGATTACAGCTTTAAAACCACTGATTTTATATGAAAATTTAACAGGCATATAAAATCCGAATTCAGGACGATTAATGAAATATACTGTCACCGGTGTTCCGGCTTCCTCACTACTTGGTAAATCTTCCGGGTCAAAGCCTGCAATGGGTTCGTAAAAGACGTGGCATTTAACGCCGTCATATTTAACGTTTTCATATTTGTACTTTAGGGTTTCTACTCGTTCCATACGAAGATTGTAGTGTTGTTTACTGTCAAATACTTTGACATTGTCGTTACAGACTTCACCCTCAATGGCATGCCCTGTTAGCATCATGCTAAGAATGGCGGATATAACGTCGTCGGACTCAAACCTTTGCTGCGGATTAGCTTGCGGTACCCCTTGGGATCCGTTGGGCGGTACAACAGATACGGCGACATTGCGCGCACTATAATCATAATCCATTTCGACGCGGCGGCTTTTCTTGTCCAGATTTTGCTGAGTATGATCAATCGGATATACACCACTACGATCATACATGCCTTCGGTCGTTGACCAAATTCTGAGCTTTTTAAGTAAGGCACCAAGACCGGATGTCTTCAGATCAGAATAAACGCTGTAACTATTGTCATCAAACACGCCTTTATAGCGAGCTGAAATCATTTTGATGCCAAATACATAGCCTTTGAGCTTGAAATTAAAGGCGGTTTCGCCTTGGGCAGGGGCAATCGGCGCTACATACCGGGCTTCCGGTTGCATATTCGGCTTTTCGGCCTGAGCGGCTATGGGGAGGGCCGCTGCAAAGCTGGCTGCAGCAATAACGGATAAGTAGAATCGCTTTGTTGGGGGCTGTGTCATTATAGAACTCCGCAATATGCTATATTTCCTTATAGCGATCATTGATTAGCGCAAACATGAATAAACCAGTGGTTTTTCATGAAAAATAGGTCATGTTTCATCTTTATTCAGTGCTGAAAAAGCCTTGACGGGTGGAAGTAGAGCCTTTATGTCCCCGCAAGATTTTGATGCCCGCCGTGAGCGCGGGCCTTTTTTGATGAATTAAGGTGAATCCAGATGTCACGTCGTTGCGAACTTTTGAACACAGGCCCAATGAGCGGCCACAATGTGTCCCACTCTAATATCAAGACCAAGCGTCGGTTTGAAGTTAATCTGTGCAATGTGTCACTTCCATCCGATACATTAGGTCAGACTTACAAGATGCGCATTGCTGCTAAAACATTGCGAACTGTCGACTTTAAAGGCGGACTTGACGGTTTTCTTCTCGGTACAAAAAATGCCAAGCTTACAGACAAAGCTAAAAAGATCAAAAAAGCAGTCTTAAAGAAGCAAGCTGAAACAGCCTAAGTTTCACGTCATAGTTTGATTATTAACCCGCTCGTTCACGGCGGGTTTTTTATTGCCATGTCCAAGGTCGGCATGGCTTGAAAAACATATACCACGCAGGATATGTGTAGGTCTTACGGTCCCGTAGCTCAGTCGGATAGAGCATCAGATTCCTAATCTGGAGGCCAGTGGTTCGAATCCACTCGGGATCGCCATTTCTTTTGCCCATTGACCCCCTCTGCGCTTTCCTTATGTATTTGATCAATGAAACTGGGGATTCATAATGGGTTTATTTGAGGCAATAGGGCGGGAATATCATTACCTGAGTAATTTATTGCGCATGCTACGATCTGTGAAGGATGTGGATGCTAGTTCAAATAATTTAATATGCGATAACATTGAAGGGTGGGTTGATAAGTTTGGTTCCAATATAGCGTTCATTGAGGATGATCGGCAATGGACATATGACGAGTTTGATACCTATGCTAATCGTGTCGCTGGGTGGGCTATTTCTGAAGGTTATAAGCCGGGCGAAACAGTTGCTATCTTTGCACAAAACCGATTGGAATATGTAGCGCTTTGGTTTGGGTTATCCAAGGTTGGCGTTGTGCCGGCCTTGCTAAATTTTCAGCTGCTTGGGCCGGCTTTGGCGCACTGCGTGAACATATCAGAGGCGCGGCATTTGATTATGGATCACGCGCTTGTTGAAAATTGGGAAACGGCTAAGTCAGATGTTGAGCACGAAGTCACGGCTTTATCAGCATTCGGTGAATTGTCGGGCTATGACAGTTTTGATGCCGCTATTTCAGAAATCGTCCCTAATCGACCGTCGCGAGCGGTTCGAGAAGGTATCCGGGCCAGTGAACAATGCATGAAAATGTATACATCAGGCACCACAGGTATGCCTAAAGCCGCAAAGGTTACCCATGTCAGAGCGCAAAACTACATGAGAGCATTTGGTGCTGGGGCTAAGAGCGGCCCCAAAGATCGCATGATGATGGTTCTGCCCATGTATCACGCAACAGGCGGGCTTTGCGGCGTAGGTGCTGTCATATCGCGCGGCGGCGCTGTTATTGTTAAGCGTAAATTTTCGGCGTCTAAATTCTGGGATGATGTCGTCGAATATAACGCCAGCATGTTCATGTATGTGGGGGAGCTTTGTCGGTTCTTGCTGTCAACGCCTCCGCACCCCAAAGAGCGGGATCATAAACTTCAGTGGATCATTGGAAATGGCCTGCGGCCAGAGGTCTGGGAAAGCTTTGTATCCAGGTTTAATATTCCGCATGTTATGGAATTTTACGGGGCGACAGAAGGCAATGTCAGCCTGATTAATATTGATGGTCCTGTTGGTGCAGTTGGGCGTGTACCGAATTACTTAAAGTCAAAGTTCAATATCGATATCATCCGCTATGATGTTGAAACCAATTCTAATATTCGCGGATCAGATGGATTTTGCATCCGTACGGATAATGGCGAAATTGGCGAGTTAATTGGCGAAATTCGAACAGATGAAGCGCGGTTCCGCTTTGACGGTTACGAAGGCAAGGCGGCCACACAAAAGAAAATTCTTCGGGATGTATTCACAAAAGGTGATGCCTGGTTCCGAACGGGTGATCTCATGCGGCGTGATGATCTGGGGTATTACTACTTCATGGATCGCGTCGGCGATACTTTTCGGTGGAAGGCCGAAAATGTTGCGACCGGAGAAGTCGCAGCGGCTTTGTCGACCTTTGAAGGAGTAACGCAGGCCAATGTCTATGGTGTTCAGGTGCCCGGCTATGATGGGCGTGCAGGCATGGCGGCAATTGTGGCAGAGAAGGTGCCTGACCTCAAAAAGCTTAAGCTACATATTGATAATAGCCTACCGCATTATGCGCGGCCCGTATTCCTCAGACTATCAAGCGAGAGTGAAACCACTTCAACTTTCAAGTTTAAGAAAACTAATCTGGTTAAAGCCGGGTTTGATCCTGATAATATACATGAACCTCTGTTTTATGCGGATGCAGAAAGCGGGGAGTTTAAGCCACTGGATAAAAAAATATTCGAGGCCATCATAGACGGTAGTAAACGGCTTTAATCATGAAACCGGGAGATATCTTAAAGTTCTGGTTTGAAGAAACCGCTCCCAAATTCCATTTTAATGCAACCCCTGCCTTTGATGCAGACATAAGACGAAAGTTTGAGCCGTTTGCTATAGAACAAGCGGCTAAAGCCCAGCGCGGGGAACATCTTTGGGAAAAAACACCTGAAGGCAGTCTGGCTTTGATTGTTATGCTCGATCAGTTTCCCCGCAATATGTATCGCGGTACGCCTGCTGCTTTTGCGTGGGATCATCTGGCACTAGCCATATCAAATCGGGCAATTGATAAAGGCTTTGATCTTAAAATACCGCTGAACCGCCGTTCTTTTATGTATATGCCTTTTATGCATAGCGAGGTTCTAACCGATCAAAAACGATGCGTCGATTTGGTGGATCAACGGCTGGATGATGATAACACATTATTCCACGCAAAGGCTCATCAGAAAGTTATAGGGCGCTTCGGCCGGTTCCCGCATCGCAATGAGATACTTGGGCGTAGTTTCACAGCTGAAGAAGTCCAATATATCAAAGACGGCGGTTACTCGCCCTAGGCTTAATCTAAAACTTCCAGACGTTCGACATGATCTAGATACATCATGGGGCCGTTATCCATTTCAACCCATCCGCGAACACGAACTTTTGCGCCCTCCAGAGATAGCGGGTCTATACCGGATTTAGCAAAACGTTTCTGTCCTTCACGGGGTATTAAAACTGTGAAGTCAGTTCGATAATCTGCGCCGAAATTCAGAAATACTTTATCCCGAATTTTAGCAGTGTCCGTGATGACGCCCTGAACAAGTTGAAAACTGTCCATGTCTTGAGCCAGCTTGTCGGGTTCTGGGGATCGAATTTCATAAAATTTCTTGTCCCAAATGCCGCGTTTAGCGTCCCGAGCATCTTGTTCCGCCGCATAAAGCCTGTGCGAATCCTGCCAAGTATCGGGCCATGTATAAACACGGCCATAGCCGCGCCGGATCATTTCTTCTTGCAACCAGATTTCACTGCTTCCGTCTTCATCAAGAAGGAATACTTGGGCCAGAGCCCGGTCATAGCGATCACGTTTTAAACCGCCGTAATAAAGCCGGACTTTTTTATTCAGCGCAAGTTCGCTGAGTTCTCTTTTTGCCGTTGTGCTTAGAGGCCAGGCTTTAAACCCCGCGCGGCCCAAAGGCAGTTTCGGTGCCTGCATAGCTGAGAGCCGGACCTTAAGACCACTATCCAGAAATAGTGTGTCTCCATCAACAATACTTTCAACTCGGCCTGTCTCGCCCGGGGTGAGGGCCTTATTGCCAGCTATGGCTGTCCCTGAGAGTAACGCACTTGCCATAAGAGCAGCTCGTCTCACCCAGCGGAAATTTTGTTTGATCTTCATAGGGGCACAATGAATAAACTACCTATGCGGTGCAAGGGGCAGCCTTACTATTGGGAGGGTCTTAGTTGATTGATTTTGCCGTTTTCTTTGCAAAGCGATCAATGGCGCGATAAGCATCTGACCAAGTGCCAGCTGTATAATAGGCATCTCTGATATCCGTATCATACCAGGCATAGCTTATTGTGCCTTTGCTCTCTCCGGAAGAGGAGACTAGCTCGCCTTCAAAAGATGCGCCGCCAATGCCAAAACTTTGAAAGGATAAACCTGGGCTTTTAGACATTTGTCGCGGGGTAGGACGATTTGGGCGAGCATCAGTCAACGTAATGCGCAAGGTTTGAGCCGCATTTTCGGAAATTTCCAAACCTTGCCGAACTAAGCGATCTTCCATGCGTTTTTCAAGACGCGCTGCCAATCGTGTTAATTCTCTTTCGCCATAGAAACCGTTACCAGCAAAACCATCATTGAAGCTACGGACACCATTTCTATCCCGTAGTTTTTTGGGTAAATTATTGGCACGCCAATTGAGGTCATCACCAATGATGATTTCGACTTTGACAGCACCGCTTATAGGGGCGTTCAGTGAGGATTCAAACTTTTGCGAGTTTTTGGCTGAGGCAGGCGCGGACAGGGCCAATGCAGCGGTCATGAAGATGGATGTAGTAAGGGCGCGCATAATGTCCTCCGTCTATGATGGAGAATAATGTAACATTTTTTCGAGGTATGCGCAAATTTGTAACGCAGTGGCGCGTTTAAAACCAGTTAAGCGACAGCGTCCACGAGAACACTGATAACATTCTTTGCGCCTTTATATTTTAACAGCTCGCTTTCCAGCTGATGCGCCTGAATATCCCGGGAAACAGTGACAACTTTGCCCGTTAAATCGACCATTTGGGTTGTAATGCGAAGGACTCTTGCTGTGGTGTCCAGTGCTGCGTCCGTGATTTTGACGGGAACTGACCCCACATAATAAACGCCCCTACCTACGGTATAAGCACTCTTACCTGCGAACTTGCCAGTATTGTAAACGCCTTTACCTGCAAATTTTCCGGTTTCGTAAACCCCTTCGCCCACCATACCGACGCCTTTGGCTGTAACCTTAACCGGCGCCGTAGCGACTTTGGCTGTTGTTTTCGCGACGCCGCAGCCTGTAAGAACCAAAATAGATGTGGCTAAGATCGCAAGTGTGACTTTTTGGGTACTCATAGATGTTCTCTAAGATTAATTTGGGCAGGCCGTATCACGGCTTTTACTCTCAGACTAGAAGCTAGCACATAAAGATTACAGCTTTGTTTACTGTATTTAGCCTTCGCGCCGCCAGGCAAATGCAAGCATAGTCATGGCTAAAATGAAAAATATAAGACCGGGTGCAAGCGGAGCGCGGCGGGAGTTTTGCGTCACATATTGTTCGTTATTGATTAATCCTATCCAGTCATCGCCTACAGTTTTGGATTTTGCTTTTATCCGCCGAATTTGCGGTACTTTATCTGTGCTTAAAACCGCGCCGCCTGTGACGTCCGCTAAAGGTTTAAGTTTTTCCGTTGTCGGCGCAAGATCGCTATACTCTTTTGGATTTAAAGAACCGATAGCTGTGATCGTGCTAATATCACCAGCCCGTAAAATATAGGCACCTTGGCCGCTGGTTTTACCAATGCCGCGATAATACCCGTCTCCTTCTTTTTTAAGCGTTATAGTTTCCGCTGTTCCGTCAGGTTTTTGAACAACGACCTTTTGATCCGCATCGCCCAGGGTTTGGCGTTCAATGATAAGTTCATCACCATTGACTTGCGCCGTCAGACGTTCGGCATCCAAGTCTGGCTCGCCTAATAACCAATGAGCCAGACGCCTAAAAAGCTCGCTATAGGGGCCGCCGCCATTATGCCCTCTAGCCCAGAGCCAGGACTGATCAGACATTAGCATTCCAACCCGACCATCTTTGACTTTTTCCATAATTAACAAGGGTTCTTTACCGGGACCTTCCATAAGAACGTGACCACTGATGACGTCACTATCAATAATTCGGAACCATTCACCCCAGCTTTGGTCGTCTCTATCGGCAAACGAGGCTGTAACCGGATGGCGCCGCCCTTTATCTGTTAGTTCAGGTTTGAAAGCATACTCACTGATTTCTCCCGTAGGCCGAGCCGGTAAGACAGCGGCCAGCGCAGAGCGATATAGACTATTTTCCGAGGCAAACCCTGGTCCTGTAGCGATTAGTAATGCGCCGCCATCTTCTACATATTTTGCAATGTTTTGAATGTAATATGGAAGCAGGATAGGCGTCGCCCGTCCGCCGCGTCCGGGAACTCTTCGTCGCGTAAATTGATAAAAAATGATCAAATCAAATTAGTCCAGTTTTTCTTCAAATAATTGCCGGG
>JAHDGM010000057.1 GCA_020627655.1 Hellea sp. | reverse complement strand
AGGGATGGCGATACCAAAAACCGCTGCCTTACCACTTGGCCATACCCCAACAATTTGCGCTATAACCCTATAGCGGAGCGCCTTCTATATAGCTTTCGACTAAAAGGCAATGGCCTCAAGGATAAAATCTCCACATGAGTTTAAGAAAATTTTTCCCCCATATGATCAAAAGTGGGAACTGCAGTTTTCTTATCGATAAACGAGAAACTTCTTTCCATCGCCAAAAAAATAGTGTGTATAAAGAATACTTACTCAGCATGGCACTTACCCAGAGGACATTATGCGTCAATTTCTACTCACTGTTTTAGGCACGATTGTTGGTATTGGCCTATGCTTCATATTAATGATGCTTTTAATTGGCGGACTGATTGCCTCCGCTGTGTCGTCCACTTCTCAACAAAGCAGCAAGATCAGCAGCGATGTCGTTCTAACCTTAGATTTAAGGACTCCACTACGCGATCACTCCGGAACTGAAACCCTTTTTGGTACTCCGGCTTTATCTGTGGTTGATATAGTGCAAAGCCTGAACGCCGCAAAATCGGATGAAAATGTTAAGGGGCTTTTGATTCGAGCCAATGGGTACGGCATGGTACCTGCCAGCGCAGAAGAAATTCGCCTTGCCCTGATTGATTTCCAAACCAGCGGCAAACCTGTGCTGGCACACTCACAGGGTTTTGAGGGCACGTCTTTTACAGCCTATCACGCAGTTTCTGCCGCAGATGAAATCTGGCAACAGGACACCACAGGGTTTGCGGTTGCAGGAATTCGGTCTGAAGTACCCTTTTACGGCGGCGTTTTCGAAAAGCTCGATGCCAAACCGCAGATGGAGCAATTCTACGAATATAAATCTGCGGCTAACACTTATACGCAAACAAACTTCACCGAAGCCCACCGAGAGTCCACTGAGAGCCTGTTAACTTCACTTTATAATACAGCCGTCAGCCAGATCGCCATTGACCGCGACATGGCAGCCGATGAAGTCACGGCGCTCTTCAAAGGCGCACCTTACAGCGCCGAAGCTGCCCATAAAGCCGGCCTTGTTGACAAGCTCGGACATTATATTGGAGCTCAGGAATATATTCAGGAGAAAACAGGCGACGAAAACATCAAATTTGCAAGCCTTCGCAAATATAGCGAACAAATAACGCAAAGCGGATCAACGATTGCTTTTATCGGCGGTCAGGGCCCGGTTGTCATGGGCCGGTCAAGTGATGGCTCCAACCCGTTTAGCAATAGCCTCACCATGGGCGGCGATACTGTTGCAGGCGCATTTGAAGCCGCCATCAAAGACAAAAAAGTCGAGGCCATTATTTTCCGCGTCAGTACGCCCGGCGGGTCTCCAACAGCTTCGGATCAGATACAAAACGCGCTTATTCGCGCGCAAGAAGCCGGTAAACCCGTTATTATCAGCATGGGCCAATATGCAGCATCCGGCGGATATTACGTATCCACCCACGCGGATAAAATCGTTGCCCTGCCCTCAACCATTACTGGCTCAATCGGTGTTTTAGGCGGCAAAGTCGCCCTCAGAGACACTTACGCCAAAATCGGTTATAATGTTGAAGGTATCAGTGTTGGCGGAGAGTATTTAGGCGCTTATTCCCCGGACGAACCATTCACCCAGGCCCAGCAGGCCGCTTATCGCGGACAACTTGAAGACATCTATGTTGATTTCACCACCAAAGTCGCGGATGGCCGCGATATTCCAATCGAAAGGGTTCGCGAAATCGCAAAAGGCCGCGTTTGGACAGGAGAACAGGCTAAAGACCTAAAGCTGGTGGATGAACTTGGCGGCCTTAGAACTGCGATCGCTGTTGCTAAAGCCGAAGCCGGCATTGATGAAGATAAAAACGTAAAGCTTAAAGTCTTTCCGCGCCCCAAAACAACGCAGCAACAGCTTGAAGAACTTTTTGGGCAATCCGTTGAGGCACAAACAGATCTGGCTGCGCTGCGTGAATTGGCCCAAATGCCCGAAGTCCAAGCCCTTCTCGAAGCCCGCGCGCGCCTCGAGCCCGGTCAGGAATTATTGGCTGATCTGCCGGAGGTGGAATAGATTGAAAACGGAGCAAACGTGGTAGAAGCATCCACCTATCCCCCTGGGTGGGAGATCAATATCATTACAATAGGCCGTGAAAAGCGGCCTTTGGTAAAAAACAACAAGGGGGAACGCCCACAGTTTAGCCCGTCAGTTGCTACTGACGGGCAACACTTTTAATTATAAAAGTCAAAAAATTTATATATACCTTCGACTAATGACTTTATTGCGTATTCCTGAGCCAGAACCACTTCCCTATATAAGAAGACATAACCAAACAGACTTCTGGTTGTCGCAAGCATTCAACACCTAGATCAAAATAGCATTAAAAAGCACACATCTACATTCTATGGGTGGCTTGATGACCTTGCGCATTTTTGCGATAAAGTTTACCTCAACGCTTACAATTACATATGCACAATAAAAAAGTGACCGCATAAAAAAAACCCGCCTAAAAAAGGCGGGCTTCAATCTAAAACATATATAAAGCTATAATTAGTAACGCCAATCCGCACCTAAACGAACGTAACGAGGTCTTTGGAAAGACAACGGTCGTCCATAGTTAGGGTCACGCAACTGATTTGTTGGACTATAGCCAATATCACCTGTTTCCTGAATGCGTGTGACACTACGATCATTAAATACACACATCAGCCCATAATGTTAATGTGCCTAATGAAAATTCTGGCACTTCAAAACTAACATTCATATCCAATGTTTTCGACCAATCAGATTCCAATTGGCTTCCCCGTGGGGTCGGCTGTCCACCACAGAACCATGATCTGCCATAATTATTAAAGTTGGTTCCATCAGGATGTTGACCAAGACAACCAAACTTTCGCGGCGATGTAACTTGTAAGTTAGCACCCACGCTCACCGCGTCAGTTAACTCGTAGCTACCGTACATCTTAAACTTATGCTTTCTGTGGTTAGGTAAGAAACCGTAGGAATGTTCCATCAAAGCAGGAAAATCAAAGTCGGTAGTCAAACCAGCATCGTCTTGCCCGTTGTCTGACTTCACAGATCCTTCATAGTTACCTTTAGAGTTAGAGATAGTCCATGACCCGTGTAATTCTAATGGATCATCTTCTACTACCCTATCAAACTTAAATTCAACGCCAGTATATTTCCGCTTAGCCTTCGGATAACCTAACTGCTCAGCAGTTAACGTAACTCTCTGAGCTCCGCCTGGAAGATCAACAACGACGTCAACATCGTTCCCTGGATTAGTTAAAACATAACCCACAGGATGACCAGGATCAGCAAAGTTCTCACAACCAGTAATATTGTTGTCAGCACAATAAGCAATGACGCCCTGATCAATAGAAATATCCTCGATAACACGGTTAAGGTTTGTGTGCGTTACTGCAAGACCAACATTCCAGTTAGCCAACTCACCGCCCACTTTTCCGTCTAGCGAAGTTGAATACCCAACCACAAACTCATCCATGTTTTGAGGCTTTAGGTTACGATCAACCAAGCTATCCGGCTCAGGTGCAGTACCATCAGAGAATGTAGTAGTACTGAACAGTGTAGCCGGATCATAGATTGGAGTGTTATCAGCATTCATGCCCGTATATTCATAGTATCTATGAATAAATGTTTCAGCACCAGCTGAACGAATATTGGTATTCGCAGCGACTGGCAGATAATATCTAGAGTAGCTACCGAATAAAGTTCCATCAGCGTCAAAATCAGGTTGATATGCAAAGCTCAATCGAGGCTGCCACTGGTTTTTAATGTCAATAAAAACATCACCTGTAGCATTCAAGTTTTCGAACTGCTCATTCCGAATACCAAGATTCAAAGTAAGATTATCCGTAACTTCCCACGCATCTTGCAGGTAGAATGCAGTCGTATTAACGTCAAACGAACCACCGTTTGAATATGTACGAATACGAAGACAGCTCTCACCAGTTGGCGTCGCTCTACGAGAATCGCAATCTACATCATCATCATATAGATAGTATATACCGCCAGAGTTAATCGCTGTTTGCTGAGCTGTTAGCTCTTCCCGGTCAAAGCCAAGTCTGAAATGGTGATCACCAAAGAAGTCATCAACATACACATCAGCATCCGCTCGGAATAGTTTCCGCTTGTCATTACCAGTTTCAATGATGAAACTAGCGTGCTGACCAATATTCACAAAACCATTGGATCTAATTCTATTATCATAGATAGCAGGAAAGACATCTGCGGCACTAGAAGTCGTTTTATCGTTTTCTTGCTCACCATACATAGCCGATACAGTCAACCAATCGGTAAATGTACCCGTATACTTTGCGGACCAAATATCTCCGCCACTCTTGGCAATACCTACAATCGGATCTGGGCTGGACGCTCGAACAGAAGTTGTTACACCTTCACTATAATTTCTCCAGCCAGTGAACTCCAGCAAGTGATCGTCAGTCACAACGACGTCTAGCTTACCCCCATAAAAGGGATTATCCCGAACAAAGGTAACAGTCTCACCACTAACAGGGTCACGACCAAAACTTTCATAACTGCGTGGGCTATATAAAGCATATGCAAATATACGATCTTCAACGATAGGACCACTAGCCCATAAGTTATATTCAGTAGAATCTATCTTACTCGATGACCTATCCGTGATTACATTACCTGACTCCACGTCGACCAAATCCCTCTGACTCGACCTTAGCTTGTCATTTTCATGATACACACTCGCACCAAAATGCCATTCATTCGTACCAGAACGGGTAACAGCATTTGAAACACCACCGGTTGTCCGCCCGAATTCCGCCGGTAAACCACCTGATTTAGTTTGTATCTGCTCATAAAACTCAAATGGCACAGTACCGCTACCAATGAAATTTCTGAAATCTGTTACGTTCATACCATTTACATAGTAAACGTTTTCAGCAACAGACGAACCGCCGATTGAAACTAGGTTCCCGAAGCGGCTATCACCTCCCGTTGCACCAGGCGTAAGCAATGTTGCGGCAGCCAAACTACGCGGAAGAGGTGTCTTTGTAAAAGTCTCGTCAATGTCAATTGTTAGACCTGTAGTAGCAGCCTCAAAGTCAAACGCCTTTACGATAGTACCAGAAGCAACGATTTCATCAACTGAACCGCTAACCGCCAAATCTTTGCGAGCATTTGTACCTACTGCGACACGAATTGTGTCAGATGCTCCGCCTGAGACTCCCACCTGGTAATTACCAATGGGTAGGCGAGTAAAGCGGTATGTACCGCTTGCATCTGTGACAGCATCACGCGTAAAGCCCCGATCCACTGACTTCAAAGAAACCGTCTGCCCTGATACTGGCGCACCAGTATTATCATAAACCGTACCTGTTATACCACCAGAAGTATAGTCCTGCGCGCTTGCGACAGGTGCGAAAGTGACTGCCGCAGCTCCGCCCATAGCAATAGCCATGCCAAGCATGGTGGATCTCAATAATCCATTTTTATAAGAAGTTTTCATCTAAATGAACCCCTAGTCTACTTCGTTATACAAGGCTGAGCCCTGCTTTGTCTTTATGACACTTCTCACACCCATAGGCGCAAGTTCGGATAAATTAACCGAATCCTGAACCTCTATGACTATTTTTTAATAAATCTCAAGTCCGTACATGAAGAAAACTTTCAATTAGTAACGTTTTTTAAAAACCGTTGCATTTTTGCAACCATGTCCCGAAGAAGAAATATGCTACTTGTTGATAGGTAATTTAGTAGATGGGCTACACTTCGGACAGTCCTCCCCCACACAAAGTCCAACCTCACAACTTTGTTAGAAAATGAAACTGGACTTTGGCTATCTGGATATTCTACGGGACAATGCAACAGGACGAATCTATATCGTCTATGTCAATAAACTGATATGGGCCCTATTAGTTCTACCGTTGAGTATAGTTTAAGAGCGGTTGATATGATGACAAAGGCGTTTAAAATCTCCTGTCCGGAAAATTAGGAAACTATAACGCATTATGGGCATACCCTTTGTCAAAAATTTTGATTTTGAATATGGCGTCGTCAAACGCCTAAGCCCGCTTATACGCCGCGTTGTTGCGGACAATCCGGGTCCTTTCACCTATACAGGGACTGGAGTTTACATAATCGGTGATAAAAACGTCGCCGTGATAGACCCGGGACCGACGACACCCAATCACCGAGCAGCCCTTAAGAAAGCCCTGGAGGGATGCGTTGTCACCCATGTCCTTGTAACCCATCACCATATTGACCATTCGCCCATGGCTGCGCCCTTGGCCGCAGAACATGGCAGTAAGGTATACGGGTTTGGACAGCAGGCGAAGCCCCCTGAAGGCGGCTCGCCTCGAAGCCGGTGATGATCTTAGTTTTACGCCGGATGTAGAAATTCGAGATGAGTTTACTATACAGGGCGATGGCTGGACCATCGAAGCCCTCCACACACCGGGGCACACATCCAACCATATGTGCTACGCCTTAAAAGAAGAAAATGTTTTGTTTTCTGGTGACCACATTATGGGCTGGTCTACAAGCGTGGTCAGCCCCCCGGATGGCCATATGGGGGATTATCTGGCCAGCCTGCGCCGCGTACTTGACCGGGACTTTTCACGTATAATTCCCACTCACGGTCCGGTTATCGAAGAGCCCCGCCCCTTTGTTGAAGCCTATATTGATCATCGCCTGGGTCGTGAAGCCCAAATCAAAGCAGCTCTGACAGCCGGCTTGAACACAATAGGTGACATTGTTTCAAAGCTTTATGCCGATATTGACAAACGCTTGCACCCTGCCGCCGCGCATAGTGTATTGTCACACTTGATCCACATGCGCGAAAACGGAACAGTAACAGCTACGGACCAAGATGGCCTCAAAACGCAATATACGCTGGCTAATTAGATCAATTTTGCCCATTTCATATGTACTTAAGTTAATGCTTGTTAAGGGTACTCCCCAGAAAAAGTAACCTAATTACAACGATTTTCCATTAGTTAATGCACCGCGCGGGATTGAGTGTGCGGTGAATATTATGATCCAATTGGGAAAACATTACTGGCAATGGGGATCATTGCTAACCCTGTTGTTAACAACAGGGCAATGGGCGAGCGCTCAAACCAGTTATAACTATACGGATATTCCAGGATCTCCCATAGCCATCGACGGTACAACCACATGTACAGCGCCCATTACGCGAACAATTGCCGTAACAGATAATTTTATCATCGGCGATCTCGACGTAGGATTCATTGCCTCTCATGCCTGGCGGGGCGATATTGAGGCAACCTTGACCGCTCCTGATACTACATCTGTACAAATCATTGCCGGTGTTGGCGGCGGTGTCGATAACATAAACGCTTTGCTGGACTCAGCCTCTTCAAACGCACTAGCAGATGGCATAAATCACAGCACAACAGCCACACCCTATCAATATACTCGGGCCCCTTCCAGCTCTCTGGATGCGTTTAACGGGAAACAGGCCAATGGTAATTGGACTTTAGAAATTTGTGATAACTACCCCTCTCTAGATGACGGAACCTACATTCGCGGTGAACTCGCATTCGTTGACGATTCAACTGGCGGCGGCGGCGGGTTTACGGGAACGTCAACAATCCCTGCAACAGGAACGGTAATTAACAGCTATCACAAAGTTACCGCTCTTTCGGGAACCTCAGTCAGCGTTGATACATCTGCCGGTATATCCGCAGGTGATCGCGGCGTTCTCATCCAGATGAAGGGCGCAACAATTGACACCTCGGACACGGCAACACACGGTGATATTTCCTCTTATGCATCAGCGGGCCGCTTTGAATATGTTGACGTTGCCAGTGTCAGTGGCAGTACTTTGATATTGGAAACAGCCCCTACTGTATCATTCCAGGCATCAGGCTATGTTCAATTTGTCAGAGTCCCAATTTATGAAAACACCACCATAAGCGGTACCATTTCCGCCACGCCCTGGAATGGAGACAAAGGTGGAGTCGTTGCCATTGATGATATTGGCACGCTCACATTATCAGGAGATATTAATGTGACAGGCCTCGGCTTTGCTGGAGGAGCCCTGACACCTGAAGTCCCTTATGACAGCTGCGCTTCGGATCAGAGCAATTATACAGGCCCACTACAAAACGGGACGGGTAACAAAGGCGAAGGTATTACAGCCCCTAACGCTTCCCATGTTTCAAGACGAGGGCACAAGGCCAATGGTGGCGGCGGCGGGAATATAACAGATGCCGGTGGCGGCGGCGGGGCCAATTACGGCTTTGGCGGCTTGGGGGGCCGTGAACTCGATCTTTGTGACGGTAGCTCACCGACACATAACACTGGTGGCCTTGGTGGACAGCCACTGGATTATTCACCAGCCAACCGGATATTTTTCGGCGGCGGCGGCGGCTCAGGCTCTGAAGTCAGCCAAACGGCTGCAGGTGGTGACAGATCAGGCGGCGGCATCATCCTGATCCGCGCCAAAGCCGTTAACAGCACAGGCGGGCGCCTCATCGCCAATGGCCTGAGCGCTCTTCAGGATAATAACAACGGCGCAGACGGCGGCGCAGCAGCCGGAACAATAGCCGTATCTGTCCATGACAGTGTTACTGGCCTGCCAGTCGCACAAGGCGATGGTGGCGATGGCGGTGACGAAGCCAATGGATCATATGCCCACGGCACTGGCGGCGGCGGAGGCGGAGGGTCTCTATGGCTTAACGGGGCTGTTTGCGCCGATTTCTCTTTCCAATTTGACGGCGGCGAAGCTGGCATGAGTCAGTTAGGTAACGCTGCAGGCGATCCAACATGGGGCGCCACTGATGGAGGCCCTGGTACTTGTACAGGTAATTTTACTGCCCTGCCTTTGATCCCAATTCCAGGCGCGACACTGACAGGTTCAAAAGATGTCACCATATGGGATCCGCTTGGTGAAGGACTATATGCTGTCCCCGGTAATGACGTTATCTATACGATCACTGCTTCCAATGCAGGTGACGGGCCCGCTGATACAGATAGTATCGTGCTTATAGATATCATGCCTAATGATGTGGAATTTTACAATGGCGACATCGATGATGGTGGCCCTGAAACAGACGCTGTATCATTCACGCAAAGCACAGGAGCTGGCTTAACTTTTTCTTATGCCACTGATGTCGGTTATTCTGACAGCACAACACGGCCGACTGATTTTAGTCAGTGCAGTTATACACCAACGGCTGGCTATGATCCCAATGTGACCTATATCTGTTTCAACCCGAAGGGAGCGATGACTGACGGCGATCCTGATCCGGAATTTTCAGTGTCGTTCCGAGCCCGGATTAAATAATTGCCAAAACTTATGGAGCGGCTATCCTTGAATTAAAGGAGCCCTCCATGCCTCACCATTCTGGTCAATGTCACTGCGGCGCTGTTACATTTAACTTTCAATCAGCGGCCAAACTGCCGGTTACTCTGTGTAATTGTTCCATTTGCAATATGACAGGCTATAAACATGTTTTTATCCCACAAGATGATGTACATATAACAGGTATGGAAAATCTGACGCTATACACCTTTAACACGGGTGAAGCGCAGCATTTCTTTTGCAAGACTTGCGGTATCAAACCGTTTTACATCCCGCGGAGCCACCCGGAATGCTACAGCATCAATTTGCGCTGCGTTACTTCTGGCTCATTACAGCCATCAGAAATTACGGCCTTTGACGGACAAAATTGGGAAACCAATATTAGTGATCTACGCGGGTAGATCTGTAATTAGCATATGCTTCGGGTGATCCGAAAACCGATCTAGCCAGGCTAGAATATTGGGATAATCGGCCAGATTAAACCCGCCGTCCCCGGCCACATGAGTATAAGCATAAAGCGCAATATCGGCAATGGTCGGCCCGCTGCCTACAAACCAGTGATGATCCGCCAAATGGTTTTCCATAACCTGCAATGCAGCGGCCCCTTTGGGCATAAGTATATCCAGCTCCCCTGCCCGATCATCCATGGCATACATTCTGATAAACCGCGCAACAGCTATAGACGGTTCATGTTTATATTGCTCAAAGAACATCCACTGTAGAACCTTGGCTTGATCAAAGCTATTCATAGGCCAATACGGCGTTCCTTCGGCCAGAAAGAATAGGATCGCATTGCTTTCTGCCAATAAGCGCCCATCGGATAATTCCAGCAAAGGAATTTGACCCGCCGGGTTTTTGGATTTGTAATCCGCGGATTGCGTTTCACCTTTATGAATATCCAAAAGGACATGATCATAATTGACGCCCAGATAACTGAGCATCAATCGGACTTTATAGGAATTTCCAGAGGGTAAATAGTCGTAGAGCTTCATTCGCTTTTGCCTCCGAATTTTTCGGTCCAGCCTGCTACATCATCGTCTTCAATTTTAGCAAATAAGACATCTGGCGCCGCAATTTCCATCCCGCGCGGGACAGCGTCTATCAAATCAGGAATACCGGCAAAATCACCAAATCCCCAACTCCGGTTCTTTTCAGGAATATTCAGAGCATCCAGAATTTTAGCCGCCGCATCGGGAATAATAGGCTGTGCGATTATTCCAAATAACACTGCCAGATTAAGCCCAGTGCGTACACCAACCGCCGCCTGATCCACATCCATTTTATAATGGCTCCAAGGCGCAGCCTGTGTCAGATATTCATTACCGGCCGCCCATATGGCCCGGGTTTCAGCCATGGCTTTGCGAAACTCGCGGCGTTCATAAAGATCAATCAATACCGGGATACGGGTTTGCAGCTCCTTAACAATCCAGCTTTCCGCCTCGCCGGTTTCTCCACCATCCGGAATTTTTCCGTCAAATTTAGACGCCGTATATTTGGTAATCCGGTTGACAAAATTTCCGAGCACATTGGCCAGATCAGAATTAATTCCGGCTTGGAATTCTTCCCATGTAAAAGCCGCATCATCACTTTCAGGTGCATTAGCCATCAGATGCCAGCGCCAGTAATCGGAGGGCGCAATTGCAAGCGCCTGATCCATAAACACTCCGCGCTTCTGGCTGGTTGAAAACTTGCCCCCATACCAGGTCACCCAGTTAAAGGCTTTGAGTTGATCCACCAGTTTCCATGGTTCACCTGAACCTAAAAGCGTGGTCGGGAATGACAGAGTATGAAAAGCGACGTTATCCTTGCCCATAAACTGGACATACTGAACATCATCGGCGCCTTTATCCGTGCGCCACCAGCTTTCCCAATCCTCCCCCGTATCAGCCGCCCAGTCCTGGGTCGCCGCGATATATTCAATCGGCGCGTCAAACCAGACATAGAAAACCTTGTCTTCAAAACCATCACGCCTGTTTCCCTCTTTATCCGTGACGGGAATCCCCCATTTCAGATCTCGCGTGATCGCCCGGTCCCGCAATCCCTCGTCAAGCCATTTATATGCAATTGATGTTGCCAGGTGCGGCCAGCCTTCAGCCTTGTCCACCCAAGCCCGAAGTTTCTCTGACATCTCTGACTGTTTCAGGTAAAGATGGTTGGTGTCGCGCACTTCAACATCATGAGATCCGGACACCGCCGAATATGGGTTTATCAGATCAATCGGATCTAAAAGCTTACCGCAATTATCACATTGATCCCCGCGCGCTTTTTCAAAGGCGCAATTCGGGCAGGTTCCTTCCACATAACGATCAGGCAGGAACCGACCATCTGCATTGGAATAAACCTGTTGCGAGACGCGCTCTTCAATTAGATCATTATCCTCAAGAACACGGGCAAAATGCTGGGTTAACTTATGATTGGACGGCGCGCTGGAGCGACCAAAATAATCATAAGACATTTTAAAATCGGCCCCGGCCTGCTTCTGGGCCGCATGCATTTTTTCGCAATATTCAGCAACTTCCAGACCCGCTTCTTGCGCTGCAAGTTCCGCAGGAGTGCCGTGCTCATCCGTCGCGCAAATATATAAAACTTCATGCCCCAAGAGACGCATAGCCCGGGCATAGACATCTGCCGGCAACATAGACCCGGCCAGATTTCCCAGATGCTTGACGCCGTTAATATAGGGTAGAGCCGATGTAATGAGTATGCGGGCCATGGTATTCCTTTTATTGGCCAAGCTTCTAACGCGCTCGCCATGAGGCGCAAGCTTTTTAACGGATTTTCACGCCCATATCCTGGCAACCCAGAGTTTATAGCTCCACGATACGACTTATGATAAGTGTTTCGCGGGATAAATCTGGCAAAGGGGAAAGACATGCCACAAATATTCAACACAAAATTATGGGTTATCCTGCTCGCAACCGTGCTTTTTTTCATGCTGGGATGGCTTTGGTATGGCTATCTATTCATGGAAAAATGGATGGCACTAGAAGGCATCTCACCCGATGGAGACGCACCCGGCGCAAAACCTATGGTCATCGGGTTTTTAATTTCACTGTTACAGGCACTCGGTATTGCAGGTATCATGAAACTGGCTAATGGCCACACGGTTGGTAAGGGCCTCAAAGTTGGCTTTTTAGCCTGGCTCTTTTTCGCGGTTCCGCTCATGGCCTATCGCTGGAATTATGCCGAAGGCCCGGCCGAACTTTTCCATATTGATATCGCGCATTTGCTTGTCGGCTATCTACTCATGGGCGCCGTTTTTGGCCTGCTGCGCAACCCGACATCAGAATAAACTCGGTTACAGGGGAGAAACTTATGCCGAAACTTTTTGGAACAAATATATTAGGGCTCTTTTTAGCCGCTCTGGCCTTCTGGCTCATTGGATCACTATGGTACGGTCCTTTATTCGGGGAAACCTGGCTTGAACTTCAGGGCATGACCAAAGAAATGGCCGAAGCTCAGATGCAGGAAAAAGGTATGGCCAAAGTATTAGGAACAGGGTTTTTACTCAGCCTGATCTCCACCATCGGGCTTTCCTATGTGTTGCAACAATCCAGTGCGTCCTTGCTAGCTACCTGCGCTAAAATTTGCGCAATCATTGCCGCTTTGATTGTTCTGCCTATTATGGCCTATGCTGTTTTGTATGAAAGCAAACCCATGAAAGGCCTTATGCTTGACTTCGGTTATATTTTAGTTGGGTTTGTCGTTGCTGGCGCCGTTATGAGCTTTTTCCGAGGCAAAGACGCTATCGATCCAAGCTAAGTCTAAAATATACCGATTTTACGGTCATTTTATACTTGCCAAAGGGCGCGCCTTTTTGTAATTGGCGCGCTCATTCTATCAGTGCCCCTATAGCTCAGCTGGTAGAGCACCTGATTTGTAATCAGG
>JAHDGM010000056.1 GCA_020627655.1 Hellea sp. | reverse complement strand
CCAAAAAGGTCTAAGCCATTGTCTGTAAAATAGTTTTCCGAGCCCACCTAAAATTGGGGTGGGCCCTACCTAAAAACGATTTACCAATATAATCAATTACTTAAGGTGGGCCCACCTCACAGAAGGCCACGGAAATGCACTGAAAAGCATTTTTAGGAGCCGTTTTTTGAGGATTTGAAAAGACGGCAAGATAAAGGGCCGGGCCATAGTGTCACTAAGCCATTGTCTTAAGGTAGTTTTCTCCGGGCCAGCTTAAAAAGCGTGGCCCAGCTAATCAGCTAATTGCTTGTTTTAGTTTGGGAAAAAACGGGCCATTGCGTTAGATTTCTGAGGGAAATGAGAGCAACGCAAGATAAAGAGCTGGGCCAAACCCCAGCTAAGTCATTGTCTTTAAGAAGGTTTTAGTGGGACAGTGCGAACTTTGGTTGGGACTCGGTTTTCAACTAACGCATTGAACCTGTTAGAGAAAGTGCCGGGACAGGTCCCTTTCTGTCCCGTTGCGTCCCATTTTAAAATCCTATTTGCGGCGCCCTCGAATTAATCGGGACAGACGAAGTTCGTCAGGCTATGACTGTCCTGGAATTGCAATCCGATTGACCAGTTCCTATGTTGGACAAACCGTTTTAGGGACGGCTTTAGACCATTAGATAGGACGCCATGACAACAAAGATTGATGTAGACCGTATTTATGCTCTGGACGAAGAATTGTTGCGTGCAGATGTACCTCCTCATGCGCGCGGCTTTAAGATCGCATCTCGATTGATGAAGGACGCTGGTTTTATAGGCTACCGTCTCGACCATCCGCAATTCGAAGCCTATCTCAAAGCCTATAATGATCTTTTTCCAAATGCCGATAAGACTGGGCAATGGGTTGGATTTGGAATCGTTGCCAGCATGGACGATGTGCGAACGGTCACTGTTCCACTTATCTATGGAAGCCCAGTGATACACGTTCATGAGCTTTGCGGTTTCAAAACGCATGATGAATACGCAATGTGGGTTCGTGGACGCACGGAGATTGCTGATAAGACAGCTCTCGCTGCTTTTGATGCACTTGATTTTGCGTATGGGGTTATGGACTATCACAAAGCTAATACGGCAAATGACGGAAGTGTTCATCTTGCAACGGCTCTGGCCAATCTTGAAGAGGTCGCCAAACGCCTTCCGGAAAGCGGAAGTTATCAGACCCTCGCACAGTGCATACATCTGGTTGCGGAAACCTCTATGAAGGCCGTTTTAAAAAACCATGGTGTCGAGGATCGTGAACTGAGGGGCCGTAGTCTAGGACATAACCTCGAAAAATTAGCGGCACGGCTTGCTGTCGAGTGTGCGAGAGTGAAAGACGACGTGATAATTGCCGAATTGGTTGGTGATTTCCCTGATTATGTTGCCGAACGGTATGCACCTACTACAAGGAGCCGACTTCACGTAGTTCGAAATGGCTTGGCAGCTCAGTTTATTGCGGCAAGTTGTACTCGTCGTCTTGTTCCCGACCGAGATACCAGCGGTATTGTCGAGAGAGATGGAGTGGTTCGGGATGTGAGCTGGTATAGGGACTAACAGTCTTCGTAAAAAATTGAGAATTATCGAAATTGCCGTAAGGATGCAGTTGTAAACTACACTCTTGGAAATCTCAGAAATTCTTGAGTCGATCCTTTACGGGTTGAAAGTAAAGAATATCAAGCAGGTTGGTGCCAATCACACCTCTATCGGATATTTCGCCATTTTTGGAGGCCAGCAAAACATTTTTATTTGTATTCTCGTCGTTCATTGCCTCATACATATAAAAAATCCAAGTAGCAGCATTGTCTGCTCCAGTCTCGAAGTCAGCACTCGATTTGTCGATAGTCAGTTGATTGTATTTTCTTGCAAGCGACAATCCGTTCATGTGTGATAGATTCGTTAGTATTTCTACCAAAGCGGCCCCTTTTTCAGAAGCCGATGACTTAATAGAACTGGTTTTGTTCATATGGAATGCGATACAAAAGCCAATAAAGCCTAGTACGAAATCATCATCCCAAAATTGCTTGGGTATGCCGATCGCTTTCTGAGTATTCATAATAAACGGATGCATCGCATTTGTGACGTGGCTTATTAATCGCTTTTTCTTTCCACCAAACATAAGTGGGCAACTCCATATGTATCTAACTTACCTATCTTAAACCTTGCACAAAGTCTCACGCGCATCCATCTCTTCGTATCATTGTGCACGACATTTTTGCAGTCAATCTTTAACTGGGATGATATCGAACTCGAGTGTCAGGGGCACCGCCCCTAAGCCGTAAAGACTGAAAATCGGCTCCCCCTAAAGGTCCCCCCAATTTTCAGTCTTGACGGCTCCACCCCGAATTGGGGCTTGGCAAGCGGTTGGCGAGGCCAACCGCATTTTTCATTATTTAAGAAATAGGGTTGCAGAAGCTCTCTCAGAGGCCAATTTCCAACCGCCTTTTCGGGGAAGTATAATGAAAAAAACGCTATCAGCAGCGATTAGGGGCCGATTTGGGGGCCAATCGTAGAAATCAGTTGAATTGGTGTCGCGAATCGGAAAGATTTTGTTGGAAATAACGAGTTGAAAAGCCTGAAAAATTTACACACTCAGTTACACACTACACATTTTTGATATAATAATTAACAATAGAAACAATAACTTATCATTAAGGTTGCTGGATTCAAAATCCGGTTCCTTTGGAGTGTCGGTTCAAGTCCGACCACCCGTACCATTGAAATCACTTAAAATTAAAACCTAAACCAACTCGTCCAGATTTTTACGTGGGCCGGGTTTCACGACCTCAGCAATAACGTCCAGATCAGGCCTGATCGCTAATATTGTACGCAGGTTTCCTGCCGCGAGATTATCCAGGATGAAATCCATTTTATCTTGAACAACCTCAATGGTTGGCCCTTTATAATCCGGAACTTCGGGAATGTCTTTGGGACGACGTTTGTAAAACTCCCAAAACCGGCGCTTGGGCTGCAGCGCGACAGCTTCATCATATTCATTGACCTTCCACGCCGTATAGACAAGTTCATACATCATATCTTTGATACGCGGCATATAGCCATAAAATACGCGTGGGTTACGTTCAGCGATCTGAATTTCTTCGCAATAAAGCGTGTAATTGGCAAACCCCAGCACGGACGCTTCATTGCGCCTGACATCTTTTAAATTTCGCCACACGATTGAGCGCATGTTATAAATCCCGCTTTGCCGTCTTTGAGCTATCAGAAACATACTAGAAATAGGTTACTTAGTATTAAACATGACGTGTTCTTGATTTTATAGGGATTAGGCCTGTTCAGGCCGAACCTGTTAAGGCATAAGACCCCCATTAAAGCCACCATGAGAGGAGAGCGTCATGACCGAATCTGTGCCTGATCTTACCTCTACGCAAGCGGCTGAAATCAATCTTATCTCTGAACTTTTAGGGGCGCCCGGCGAAACCATTGACGTCGACATATTACAGAGGCGCGCTTCTGAATTACATCCGGCTGACTTTGCCGATCAATTCGAACAGCTTTCAAACGAAAGGCGCGAAGCTCTGGTTGCCCTCGCCCCGGATTTAATAACCGCGGACGTCCTTGCAGAACTTGAAGATGAAGTCGTCGAAAATGTTCTCCCCTTACTACCAAGCACACAGATCGCCGAAGCCATCACCGAAATGGATAATGATGACGCCACGCAAATCTTTGAGGAAATGGAAGCGGAGCAGCGACAGGAAATTCTTGTTGAGCTTGAACCTGAAGACCGGGCTCATCTCGAAGCCTCTTTTGCTTTTGACGAAGAGACTATCGGCCGTCTCATGCAGCGGGAATTTGTGGCAGCTCCACCCTTTTGGACCGTCGGAGATACAATTGATCACATGCGCGCCACCGGTGAAGATTTACCGGACGTATTTTACAATATCTGGGTCGTCGATACGGGTTTTCACCCCGTAGGATATGTGGCTGTCTCAACTCTCATGCGCAACCCCCGCGACATGACCTTGGAAAATTTGATGGATGACCAATTGATAACCATCAAACAAGATGAGGATCAGGAAGAGGCCGCCTTTATATTTGAAAAATATAATCTGGTCTCGGCACCAGTCGTCGACGAAGCCGGGCGATTAACCGGTATGATGACGGTGGATGATGTCATCGAGATTATTCAGGACGAAAATAAAGAAGACATGTTGGCACTGGCCGGTGTGACTGATGCGGGTTTGACCGACACAGCCCTGTCGACTGTTAAGGCCCGCGCGCCCTGGCTGTTTGTCAATTTATTTACCGCCATTCTGGCCTCTATCGTGATTGCCTATTTCGACTATACCATCACAGAGGTCGTACAACTGGCTATATTAATGCCAATTGTAGCGTCCATGGGCGGAAATGCCGGAACACAGGCTCTGGCTGTTGCCGTCCGCTCATTGGCAGAGCGTGATTTAACGTCCCAAACGGCCTGGCGGGCGATCCGCCGTGAAGCCGTCGCAGCCTTACTGAACGGCGTGATTTTTGCCGCGGCTCTAGCCATTATCGCTTATGTCTGGTTCGGCCGAACCGATCTTGCCCTCATTGCCTTTATCGCCATGATTATAAACCATTTTTTCGCCGGACTTGCCGGCATCATGGTCCCTCTTGGGCTTAAGCGCATGGGCTTTGATCCGGCCGTATCTTCTTCGGTCTTTGTAACCACGGTTACGGATGTGATCGGCTTCTTCGCATTCCTTGGTTTTGCGGCCCTGATATTACTCTAAATCTCCCATTAAGAGATTTTTCCAGAAAAATACACGCCGCAGCGCGAAATCGGCCCAGCTTTTGCAAATCCCCTACGGAACATTGACACTGTACTGTTTTGGAACGCTCATGAGCTATCAGTTTAAACTATCAGACATAGGTCTGCGCCTGATCAAGGCCTATGAAGGCTATCGTCCTGAAGGGCGTTTTGATCGGGCCGGGCGTAAAATCATCGGATATGGCCATTTAGCAAGTCATGACGGCATGACGCTGACGGAAAAGCAAGCAGAAAACCTTCTTAAAACCGATCTTTCCAGCATTGAGGATCTGGTTAACACCCACGTTCATGCCGGCATAACGCAAAGCCAATTTGATGCTTTATGCTCACTCGCCCACTCTATCGGAGCCGAAACCTTTCTGTCTTCGGACATTTTACATGCACTTAATCAAGGCGAAATTATCGCTGCTGCCAATGGGTTTGACGCCTGGCGACTAGGCAATGTGGATGGCCGGATTTATGTAGTGGACGCTCTCGTGCGCCGTAGAACCGCTGAAAAGGCTTTGTTTTTACGTCCGCCGCTGCGCACCGTACCAGCCTCCCATCAAGACTTAAAAGCTTTTCGGGACAAGTTACGGACGGCCGAAAAAGTTACGCCGATTAATATCCCGGAAACCGCTACTCAAAACAGAACCCAACAGACCACTCTGGGAACTGCAGCCATATCTTCTGACACTGTCATGGAGCTGACCGAAGTTATTGATGAGGGTGTGAATGATCGAACGCGCAGTGACTATCAATCACCCATTGCTGAGGCCGCCGCTGAGGTCAGCGAACGCCTGGACGCCTTGATGGCCAAAAATGGTGAAGCAAATAATGCCACTGATGATTGGCCAGATAGCCTTATTGAAACCAAAGGCGATGTGGATCTGCATGTAGAAACCGTTGAGACAAAAATAGAAAAAGAACCTGCTGTTATTATTGACCTGTTAGAAGAAGATGACGCTCTGCGGGAAACTGTTTGGGACGAAAACCGGGATGCAGGTTTTGACAGCGCCAGCCGATATATTCAAACGAGCAAACCGGCACACCAACAAAACCTCTGGGCTTATTTGACTATGGTTATTGTTGGCCTGACCGCAGCAGGGGCAGGTTTATGGGCTAATCTCAAAGGCTCCGAGTCCATATTAGGTGAAATGGGGCCTCTCGCATCAAGTGCTGCCGTTGCCATAGGCGTACTAATGTTCTTGATGGGGCTTTACTATTTGATGAAGCATTTATTTGGAAAAAATTGATAACCGGAGACGGTTTATCAACCTTTTTTTGATAGAACATCGACAGGTGAATTGTGGAGACAGCAATGAATATGCTCAAGGACTGGGATGAATCCCATACCGCGAAATTTCAAAAAGAAATCATGACCTTTCAACATGGTCTTAACGAAACAGGCCTGTTTACAGATGAGGCCCTGATTACGCTTTTAAAAAAACACCCCGCACATATGCTGGATGTGTGTTCAATGGGTGATCCGGATCATCCGAAATACCCCAATAAGTTTCGCACGGGCGATTTTCGCAACATACCTGCAGAAGTGATTCTAGATGCAGCAAAAGCCGGACGGGTTTTTATAAATGTTCGCAACTGCATGAATGTTCACCCTGAATATAAAGAAGTTTTGGATCAAATGTATGGCGGCATCGCCGAAAAAACAGGAAATAAGGCTTATACTGCTAAGGGCAGTATTTTGATCTCTTCGCCTATTTCCCAAACACCTTATCATTTTGATAAAACTGAAGTGATCCTTTGGCATATCCGGGGCAAAAAACGGGTAATTGTCTATCCGCGCACACAAAAATTCATTCCGGATACAGCTTTTGAATCGGCCTTAACAAATATTCTGGACGATGATCTGCCCTATGAAAAATCCTTTGATGATGAAGCCACAATCATTGATCTGGAACCCGGCATGGGCGCTACATGGCCATTAAACGCACCACACCGCGTCGATAATTCAGCCTTTTGTGTTTCAGTTACAACTGAATATTCAACCCGGGAATCAGGCATGAAAAATGCCGCCATGATCACTAATGCAACTCTGCGGCATAAATTCGGTATGGCGCCGTCTTATGAACAAGACGGCCCGACAAGCCGATATGTCAAATCTGTCTTTGGACGAGTCCTCAAAAAGACCGGGATCGCCCATAAAACTGTAACCAAGGATATGGTGACATTTACCCTCGATCATAAAAATCCAAACTATGTGGTTGACGTAGAACCCTTTGAACGAAACTTCTAAGAGCTGAATTACAGTTCTAGCAAAATTCACGGGCAGGGTTATACTCGGCCCTAATGATTCACCTGCAAAAATTATCCGTCGGCTCGGAAAGCATAGAAACGCTTACGGCGTGGCAAATAAAAATGGTTGAGCACAAAATTAAAGCCGGCAAAGCGCCTTACCACGAACATATCACACGCATGTTTCCCAAACAAAAAGAGGCGTTGCTGGATGGCGGTTCAATTTATTGGGTGATCAAAGGTCTTGTTCAATGCCGCAATAAAATAATCGGTCTTGAAGAAGTTCGCCGCAAAGACGGCATTAAGGCCTGTGCCATATTAATGGAACCTGGCCCCATTCCTGTTGTACCGACACCCAAGCGTCCTTTTCAAGGATGGCGATATCTTCAGCCGGACGCAGCCCCTGCTGATATGGCGGACATAAGCGGCGGTTCCGAATTACCGGCCGAACTTCGTAATAAATTAGCTGAGATAGGCGCCTGGTAATCAAGCAACCAAAGAAGCGACCACTCGTCTTTTTCCTGAATAAGGGCGGCGGCCATGCATAACTCGGAAATTATCAATCAAAGCGACGTCCCCCGTCTGCCAATTCAAATCAAATGTCAGCTCATCTGCAATTTCAATAGCACGTCCAAGTGCCTCTACATCTATCTCTGAACCATCACCATGACGCACAGATTTGGAAGGGTTATTACGGGCATCTTCCCAACCTCTAAACGCTGCGATAAGTTGATTAAAGAAACTCTCTTCACCAAAACCTAAATCACGAACGGCTTCAAGCCGGGGGGTTTGAACTAAAAGACTATCATCTTCTTGCCACTGCCATTTGTAATTCAGCTCAGCAAGTCTCGCCTCAGCATGTTTTTTTCGTTCAACGGATAATGTGTCCTTCCAGCTCCGCCCCTGCCCGCTGTTGAGGTCACGCTCATTGGGCATGGTATGCGTATAGATAACGCCCTTCTCCCGGAAAGCCGTAACAAGCTCAGGTTCTTCTTTTTTCAAGCGATCAAGCAACCAATCGGAGCGGCATAAAGGCGTTGCGCCCCCGGATTCCGGTGCGTGGAGGCAGCCAAAAAACAGTTTAGACGGATAAAGCGGCGTTTGCGCCATTTCATGATGAAGATATATGGCGACATCCGGCGGGGCTTCATTGGCCGTAAAAACCCGCGGGGTCAGATTAACCCGCACAGCATTGGACAAGGATTTTTCATAGGTGAAACTAGGTTCATTATACGCCCTGACAACTTCATCCAGCTTTTCAGCGCTATCGATTTCAAAACCTCGAAATAAAACCGCGCCAATGGTTTCAACCTGCCGCGTGATTCCGCGCTTATGAGACGCAATAAACTGCTCCAATGGCTCTCTTTCAGAGTGAATGATATGAGGAAAGTCTGTCATGAAATACCTTGTTTTGCCCCAATAATCCGATAGGAATCATCTGCTACAATCTTAATATTTCATACGCCCTTAGAAAAGGCACCCTAAACTTTCATGGTAAAAAAATACGGTATAATCGGCTGCGGCATGATGGGGCATGAACATGCGGCAAATATAGGCCTGCTTGAGGGAGCGGTTGTCGCTGGCGTTTATGATCCCGTAGCGGATCTTGCGCAAAGCTGTTCAGAAAAGTCAGGCGGCGCGAAAGTTTATGACAGCATTGCTGCAATTTCAAAATCTGATCTTGATGCACTTATCGTGGTTAGTCCTAATTATTTACACGTAGATAATCTGGAAGAAATTACCCGTTACAGCGGCGCAGCTATTTTATGTGAAAAGCCGCTTTATACACACCCGAAGCAAGAAGCCCGTCTGGATAAAATAACATCAACCCATCCTGCGCCCATATGGGTTGCCATGGAATATCGTTATATGCCTTCCGTGACCCAGTTCATAAGCCAAATGAATGATGTTACGGGCGGGATAAAAATGCTGACCATTCGTGAGCACCGCTTTCCTTTCCTTCCCAAAATTGGAAATTGGAATCGATTTAACAAGAATTCGGGCGGCACTTTAGTTGAAAAATGCTGTCATTTTTTCGATCTCATGCGTCACATGATAAAGGCCGAGCCTATACGGGTTTCGGCCAGCGCCGGACAAATCACCAATCATTTAAATGAAGTCTATGACGGCCAAGTACCGGACATTTGGGACGCCGGCTATGTCCTGTTCGATTTTGATAATGGTGTCCGCGCCATGCTTGAACTTTGCATGTTCGCAGACGGAACTATGTGGAATGAAGAAATTATGGCCGTCGGGCCCAAAGGTAAAATTGAGACCCGTATTCCAGGGCCGCAGCGCTTCTGGCCGCCCAATCTCGGCGAGCCCCCGCATGCGCAAATTTCGACTTATCCCCGCAGTCATAAAAACCCGATCACCCGCAATGTCGAGATCAGTTCCGAATTAATTGCAGCCGGGGACCATCACGGCTCAACCTTTTTTCAGCATCAAAAATTCCTTGAAGTCGTAAACGGTAGAGGCAAAGTCGAAGTTACAATTGAAGATGGCAAACGTGCGGTCAAAATGGGGCTCGCCGCACAAAAAGCCGCGATTGAAAAATCCGTTATTGATCTTAGTTTTTAAGCTTGTGTTTGCTCTGGCCAGAGAACTTCCGGGTTTTTCATGGTCTTGATTTCAAGCACATTATCATTCGGATCAGCTATGAAAAAGGTTTCCTGCTCATATTTGTCACCCTTAAAACGGCGATAAGGCGCGTCAATATATTCCAAACCAGCCGCAGCTATCCTGTCTTTTAAGGCATCAAAATCATCTTGCGTCAGGTGAATTCCAAAATGCGGCACGGCTACAGCACCCATATCCACATCATGGCGAACACTTGGAAGCCGTTCTTCACTTTGATGTAAGGTCAGCTCATTGCCCCAAAAATTAACGTCCACCCAACGGCCTTCTTCGCTATTACCGAGAGTGCAGCCAAAAACATCTGTGTAGAATTTGACCGTTGTTTTGAGATCGCCAGCCGGAATAGCCAAATGTAAAATAGCAGAAGACATAGAGAATACCTAGTGAGTTAATATGGATCTTACTAAAGTATAGGGCTGAGGTTAAAAAGGGGGTAAAAACAATATTATGCAGAATAATTATTCTGATAACGCCCTAACAAACATAATAATTGACCCCGACATACCTTTATTTTGCAATAAACTTTTATGGTAACTTAAAAATCGTGATCGACAGCCAGTCTTATCTTATGGCATCCCCACACCACGATAAGCTTCAACAAGATCGTAGAAATCACGGGCAGACAGGTTGATATCTGTAGCCGCTGCAGACTCGACAATACGGTTTATGTTTTGAGTGCCGATGATTGGAACAATATTGGCTTGATGTTTCATAGTGAAAGCCAGAGCAATTTGACTACGACTAGCATCATGGTCAGCAGCCAGACGATCAATTGTTTCCATAATGCGCTTAAACCGAGATTTGTCGGCATAGTCTCCGGCCTCTCCTGTTGCCAGACGCCCACTTGCCAGCGGCGACCAGGCAAGAACCACCGCTCTTGTCTCAGAGGCGTAATCTAAAATTCCGTCTGTCATCGGGCTTTGTTCCAAAGCAGAGAACTCAGGCTGTAATGACATAAGAGGCACATCCAAATGTGCTTGCAGGGCTCGGGTTTGAGCAACCGTGAAGTTAGAAACACCCACATGACGGACTTTACCGGATTGGACCATATCAGTAAGCGCCCTGGCCTGTTCAGCAAATGGCACAATCAGATCAGGTCGGTGAATTTGGTAAAGGTCTATATAGTCTGTTCGCAGGCGCGATAATGAATTATTCAGCGCCTCCATCAGATAATCATAGCTGCTATTATAGGGCCGCGGCGGAATGATTCCGCCTTTGGTCGCCAGAACCATTTTATCTCGCAAAGCTTTATCCATAGACAGAACTTCGCCAAGTCTCTCTTCCGCGCCGCCAAAGCCGGAAGCTTCGCCAAAACCGTAAATATCAGCGGTATCGATCAGGGTCATACCGTAATCAAGCGCCGTGCGGATTTTGTCATCAGCCTCTTCGAGGGACGATCCTGCAAAACGCCAACAGCCATAGGCAATCTGGCCGATTTTTATGTCGGTAGTCCCAAATGTGGTTTGCTTCATCTTACCCTCTGAGCACACCGCCGACTTTACCAACTCCCGCAATGATTTTCTCCATGACGGCTTCGATATCCTTATCCGTCAGGGTCGCATCTTTCGGTGTCAGTGTCACATCAATAGCAAGGGATTTATGGCCCTCTTCAATGCCTTTACCTTTATAGACGTCAAACAAAGACACATCCGTAATCAGAGCTTTATCCGCGCCTTTTGCGGCTTTGATAATATTCACCGCGGGGGTGTCTTCCGGCACGATAAAAGCAAAGTCTTTGTGCACGGGCATAAGGTCAGAAAGCGTCAACGCGCTTTTGGCTTTAGATGCAGATTTTTTGCGCGGGGCCGGAAGGTTTTCAGGCCAGATTTCAAAGGCGGCAACACGTCCTTCTATACCCAGAGCTTTGAGCGCAGCCGGGTGCAGTTCGCCAAAATCAGCCAGAATGTTTTTAGGCCCCATTTGCAAGCGTCCTGAGCGGCCCGGATGCCAATAAGACCCTGTTGGTTTCCCAATCTGTAAATTGTCCACATTTGCGCCCATAGCCGACAATGCCGCCAATGCATCCGCTTTGGCTGTCATGGCGTCAGGCGCCCTATTACCGGCCCAGCCACGAACCGTTTCGATACGGCGCATACCGGCCAAGGTCAGGGCCTGACCATCAGGCGTGGTAGCGTAGTAAACCGGCCCTGTTTCAAAAAGCGCCGCGCCGGGATAGCCTTTATCGGCATTTCTCTGTCCGGCCAACAAAAGATGGATCAGCGCGGAAGGCCGCATACAATCCAGATCGCTGCTAATTGGATTATCAAGCCTCATGTGATCGGCCCCGCCGTCAAAAACTTTGGCGTGGTCCTGCAAAACAAACGACCAGGTGATCGCCTCCGAGATTCCCCGCTGTGCTAATGCCCGGCGAGCTAGACGTGTCCGGTTTTGCGTAAGCGTAGCTGTTGGCTCTCTGCGGCCCGGTAATGGCGGCAGACTAACCGCATCCAGATTGTGATAACCGTGAATACGGGCAATCTCTTCAACCAGATCTGCGCCTTCGGTGGCGTCACGGCGGAAAGAGGGAACGGTAACGTTCCAGGTTTTTCCGGTTTTTACACCAAAGCCCAGACGCTCAAGAATGGATTTCATTGCATCATCGGCGAGTTTCATCCCCGTCAGGCGCTCATTAAGCGCGGGATCAAAATCAATGGTAGGCGGATCAGCCGGGATTTCTCCGGCAAGAATAATATCACTGGCTTCGCCCCCGCAAATATCAAGAACAAGCTGCGTGGCTTGTTCAACCCCGCTAATAAGGGAGCCCGTATCAACGCCGCGCTCGAAACGATATTTGGCATCAGAGTTCACGCCTAGGCGCTTGGCGGTCCGGCGAATAGTCAGTGGATCGAAATAGGCTGCCTCGATTATAATTTCCGTAGTTTCATCGCTACAGCCAGAACTCTCACCGCCGACAATACCACCGAGTCCAAGAATCCCGGACTCATCAGCTATGGCACAATCTACCTCACTCGCCTGATATGTTTCTTTATCCAGCGCCGCAAATTCTTCGTCCTTGCCCATACGCACAATTATGTCGCCATTGACCTTGGCGCGATCATAAAAGTGCAAAGGTCTGGCCCGGTCATACGTGATATAATTGGTGATATCGACCAGAGCAGAGATTGGGCGAAGGCCAATGGCTTTTAATTTATCCTGTAACCATTTTGGTGACGGGCCGTTTTTAACGCCGCGAATAACACGGGCCGCAAAAGCCGGGCAGGCTTCAGGCGCTTCAATTCGAACCTTTTGCGGACAGGCAAATGTGCCTTTGACAGGCTTAATCTCCGGAGAGATTAATTTACCAAGGCCAACAGCCGCCAAATCACGGGCAATGGAATTGACGCCTAACCAGTCAGGCCGGTTTGGTGTCACTTCAAAATCAATCACTGGGTCGTTCATGCCCATGGCGTCTGCAATTGGCTGACCGATTTCATAATCTTCCGGTGCAAGCTCAAGAATACCATCATGATCTTCGCCCATTTCCAGTTCTTTGGTCGAGCACATCATACCAAAGCTCTCAACGCCGCGAATTTTGCGCGGTTTTTTATCCAGTGAAAAATCCAGCC